>NZ_VJWO01000013.1:0-130329 GCF_014889455.1 Pseudomonas sp. K8 | reverse complement strand
GGCGATGTTGTGGGTCAGTTCCAGTGCCCGAGCGAGACGCATAAAAAAATCCGATGCCAGTGTAGGCATCGGATTTTGATTTTTTGCGGCCAAAGGTCAAGCGAGAAGGCTTAACTGATCGGCATTACGCTCACGGGGCGCCGTTTTTTTGCTCGCAGTGAACACCTGACTCAGTAGTAGGCGTTTTCTTTCTGCGTATGGTCAGTCACATCGCGGACGCCCTTGAGCTCCGGAATGCGCTCCAGCAAGGTACGCTCGATGCCTTCACGCAGGGTCACATCCGCCTGGCCGCAGCCCTGGCAGCCGCCGCCGAACTTCAATACGGCGATACCGTCATCCACTACGTCGATCAAGCTGACCTGCCCACCGTGGCTGGCCAGCCCAGGGTTGATCTCGGTTTGCAGGTAGTAATTGATGCGCTCGTTGACCGGGCTGTCGGCATTGACGTTCGGCACCTTGGCGTTCGGCGCCTTGATGGTCAATTGGCCGCCCATGCGGTCAGTGGCGTAGTCGACCACCGCGTCGTCGAGGAACGCTTCGCTGAAGGCATCGATATACGCGGTGAAGCTTTTCAGCCCCAGCGCGGTGTCTTCCGGCTTCTCTTCGCCCGGCTTGCAGTAGGCGATGCACGTCTCGGCGTACTGGGTGCCAGGCTGGGTGATAAAGACGCGGATGCCGATACCCGGGGTGTTCTGCTTGGACAGCAGGTCAGCCAGGTAATCGTGGGCGGCGTCGGTAATGGTTATGGCAGTCATGGAAACTCCTCACAGGCTTGCTGGCAGTTTACGCCAAAATATTACGCAGATACAAAGCCCCAGTAATTTTGTCGGAAAAGCCTCACCATCGCCGTCAGAGGTTTTCATAGCGGTTCATATCCAGCACACCCTCTTCCACCGGCGTGGTTTCGCGGATGTAGGTCGACAGATCGTGGAAGTACTCCCAGAACTGCGGATGGCTGCGGCGCACACCCCAACGATCGACGATCTTCTCGAAGTGCTGGGCGTCGCGGGCACTTTCCATGGCCGCGACGAACGCCGGCACTTGCTCGGCCGGGATATTGAACATGAAGTTCGGATAACTGCTCAGCACGCCGGGGTAGACCGTCAACGTGTCCAGGCCCGGTTGATAGCGAGAAGCCTCACCCAGCATGAACGCGACATTAGTGTGGGCACGGTTGCGCAGCAGGCTGTAGACCTCACGATGACCGGTGCGGGTTTCGATGCGCAGCATGGTCGCTTCCGGCAATTGGTCGATGACCTTGAGCCCCGCCGCCGGGCGCAACGTCAGGCGACTCAGGGCCTGCTCGGCATCGCGCAGCACCGGTTCGAGGCCCGGCCGCGAGCAGTAGGCGCCGACACAGCGATTGATCGGGTCCGGGCTGGCATTGAGGTCGCCATAACGCGCCAGCAACTGGTTGACGAAATCGCGTTTCGGGTCTTTTTCATTCAGTTTCAGGCCGGTGGGTTTATCGTCGTCGATCGACTCATAGTCCATCCACAACTTGACCTTGCCGCCGTTCTGATACCAATCGTCGAGGAAATCGTCCCGCGAATTGGCCGGCATCAGGCGCAGGAAGTTCTGTTCGGCGCCATTGCGGATCAGGTCGAAGTACAAGCGGGTCTGGGCCTGATGGGAGACGTTGCCGAACACGTCGAAGTTGACCACCAATTGGTAGTAGGTGCGCTCCAGCAACGGGTAATCGAACAACCACATCGTCTGCGGGACTTCACCGATCAGGCCTTTATTGACCGACGCGCTGTCGAAGTGACGGAAGATGCTCAACAACGCATTGTCGTTGCCGGCCCACAGGGTCGACCAACCGGGCGCCGGCAACTCGCCATAGCGGTAGCGACGCAGCGCTTCGTACTCGTTGCGCTTGTCACGGTACTTGAGCCACAGGCTGAGCACGCTGCCCACGTCGTCGTTCTGCCCAGGCATTGCCAGCAATGGCGTGGCCCGGCCGCGATAGAGCGGATCGGTGATGTACAGGTCGTGTTCGGGGGCCTGGAACAGCGCCCAGAAATTGTCGCGGATCACGTCCGTGGCGATCTGGCCCCGGCACACCGGGCCGCGGATGAAGGTGCGGACAAAGTACTCGGCGTTATCGAGCATGAACTGGTAGCGCGCCTGGGCCGGAATCGCCTCGAACGTCTCGAACGGGTTGGCACGACGGCCCGGACCGTAGCCCGGCAAGGCGCTGACCTGCCAGTCGCCGCTGTAGAACAAGGCTTTGACCCGTTCCATTTTCGCCGCGCTGAGCGGGTACGTGATGTGGGTCTTATGGACGATCACCCCTTGTATCGGCCACAGCCGGTAGTAGATCCGGGTACCGGGATCGTCGTTGGGGCGACGGGTATTGATCAGGTCGATCGGCTGCCCGCTGGGGGTGCGCGAGCGGACCCACTGGAAGAAATGCCCCGGCTCACCGCCTTCGAAATACAGATGTGCGATAAACAGGTGTTCAAACAGCCAGCGGGCGACCAGGCTTTCGCGGGCGCCGGGGGCGTTGAGCAGGTTTTCCCACTGCAGCACCTGTGCGGCTTCCTGGGCACTTGGCGCCACGCCCTGCTGGTCAATCGGCGCACCTGAGGCCAGCCAACGTCGCAGGGTCTGGTACTGCTGGTCGCTCAAGCCGGTCACGGCCAGCGGCATGCCTTCATTGGGGTGCACGTCGGCGTAAGTGTCGAACTCCTCTGGCAGCGGGCACATGTTCTCGCGGTTCAGGCCCAGCACGATGTCGTCCGGCAGCTTGCCGTTGGGCTGCAACGGCGCGCGGCTGTGGCCCAGTTCGAGCATGCGCGCCATCAACGCAGCCTGGCTGCCTTGGGCGTCGAGCACGGAAGTGAAGCCTTCGTGCCGCCAGGCAGCCTTGCCGAACGCGTCGTAGAACAGACGCGTCGGCTTGGTCGCCTGACTGCGATCACCATCGTAGACCAGTACCTTGGTCGCCCCCCGCGCCGCGCCCTCGCCACTGCCCAGGTTCAACTGGCAGGCCGAGTCGTAGCAGGCATGGCACGCCACGCACTTCTCAGTGAAGATCGGTTGGATATCACGGGTGTAGGAAAGCGCCGGAGCGGGATCTTGGGCCTGTGTAGTGCTGCCAATCAGCAACAAAACGAAGCTGATGATGATGCGATACGGCATGAGCCTGGTCCCGATATGAAGCCAAAATAGAAAACCCCGCGGATTCTACCGATCTAACACGCGCACCAACATGAACGATATTCATGCAAAACCTGCACATGCTCCAAATCCACACAGGTTTGCTATGATCCACGCCCTCCGTAATGCCTGAACAGAGTAGTCCCATGTCCGATCGTAGCGCTCGTCTGCAAGCCCTTCACCAAGCCCTCAAGGAACGCATCCTGATCCTCGACGGCGGCATGGGCACGATGATCCAGAGCTATAAGCTGGAAGAACAGGACTACCGCGGCAAACGGTTTGCCGACTGGCCGAGCGACGTCAAGGGTAACAACGACCTGTTGCTGCTCAGCCGTCCGGACGTCATCGCCTCCATCGAGAAGGCGTACCTGGATGCCGGCGCCGACATCCTCGAAACCAACACCTTCAACGCCACCCAAGTGTCCCAGGCCGATTACGGCATGGAGTCGCTCGCCTACGAGTTGAACGTAGAAGGTGCCCGCGTCGCGCGCAAGGTGGCCGACGCCAAGACCCTGGAGACGCCGGACAAGCCACGCTTCGTCGCCGGCGTGCTCGGCCCGACCAGCCGTACCTGCTCGCTGTCGCCGGATGTGAACAACCCCGGCTACCGCAACGTGACCTTCGATGAACTGGTGGAGAACTACACCGAGGCCACCAAGGGCCTGATCGAAGGCGGCGCGGACCTGATCCTCATCGAAACCATTTTCGACACCCTCAACGCCAAGGCCGCGATCTTTGCCGTGCAGGGTGTATTCGAAGAGCTGGGCTTCGAATTGCCGATCATGATCTCCGGCACCATCACCGACGCCTCCGGCCGCACCCTGTCGGGCCAGACCACCGAAGCGTTCTGGAACTCGGTCAGCCACGCCAAGCCGATTTCCGTGGGCCTCAACTGCGCCCTGGGCGCCAGCGAGTTGCGCCCGTACCTCGAAGAGCTGTCGAACAAGGCCAACACTTATGTGTCCGCGCACCCTAACGCCGGCCTGCCCAACGAATTCGGCGAATACGACGAATTGCCGGCGCAAACCGCCAAAGTCATCGAAGAATTCGCCCAGAGCGGCTTCCTGAACATTGTCGGCGGTTGCTGTGGCACCACGCCGGGGCATATCGAAGCCATCGCCAAGGCCGTGGCCGGTTACGCGCCGCGCCAGATCCCGGACATCCCCAAGGCCTGCCGCCTGTCGGGCCTGGAGCCGTTCACCATCGATCGCCAGTCGTTGTTCGTCAACGTCGGCGAACGTACCAACATCACCGGCTCCGCCCGTTTCGCCCGGCTTATCCGCGAAGACAACTACACCGAAGCCCTCGAAGTCGCCCTGCAGCAGGTGGAAGCCGGCGCCCAGGTGATCGACATCAACATGGACGAAGGCATGCTCGATTCGAAGAAGGCCATGGTGACCTTCCTCAATCTGATTGCCGGCGAGCCGGACATCTCCCGCGTGCCGATCATGATCGACTCCTCCAAGTGGGAAGTGATCGAAGCCGGCCTCAAGTGCATCCAGGGCAAGGGCATCGTCAACTCCATCAGCATGAAGGAAGGCGTCGAGCAGTTCATCCATCACGCCAAGCTGTGCAAACGCTACGGTGCCGCCGTGGTGGTGATGGCCTTCGACGAAGCCGGCCAGGCCGACACCGAAGCGCGCAAGAAAGAGATCTGCAAACGCTCCTACGACATCCTGGTCAATGAAGTCGGCTTCCCGCCGGAAGACATCATCTTCGACCCGAACATCTTCGCGGTCGCCACCGGTATCGAAGAGCACAACAACTACGCCGTCGACTTCATCAACGCCTGCGCCTACATCCGCGACGAGCTGCCGTATGCGCTGACGTCCGGCGGCGTGTCCAACGTGTCGTTCTCGTTCCGCGGCAACAACCCGGTGCGCGAGGCGATCCACTCGGTGTTCCTGCTGTATGCGATCCGCAACGGCCTGACCATGGGCATCGTCAACGCCGGCCAGTTGGAGATCTACGACCAGATCCCCGCCGAACTGCGCGACGCGGTGGAAGACGTGGTGCTCAACCGCACCCCGGACGGCACCGATGCCCTGCTCGCCATCGCCGACAAGTACAAGGGCGACGGCAGCGTCAAGGAAGCCGAAACCGAGGAATGGCGCGGCTGGCCGGTCAACAAGCGCCTGGAACACGCGCTGGTCAAGGGCATCACCACGCACATCGTCGAAGACACCGAAGAGTCCCGGCAGTCGTTCGCGCGCCCGATCGAAGTGATCGAAGGCCCGCTGATGTCCGGCATGAACATCGTCGGCGACCTGTTTGGCGCGGGCAAAATGTTCCTGCCGCAGGTGGTCAAGTCGGCGCGGGTGATGAAGCAAGCTGTGGCCCACTTGATCCCGTTCATCGAACTGGAAAAAGGCGACAAGCCGGAAGCCAAGGGCAAGATCCTCATGGCCACGGTGAAGGGCGACGTGCATGACATCGGCAAGAATATCGTCGGCGTGGTGCTGGGATGCAACGGCTATGACATCGTCGATCTGGGCGTGATGGTGCCGGCGGAGAAGATCCTGCAGGTGGCCAAGGAACAGAAGTGCGACATCATCGGGCTGTCCGGCCTGATCACCCCGTCCCTTGATGAGATGGTCCACGTCGCCCGCGAAATGCAGCGCCAGGACTTCCACCTGCCGCTGATGATCGGTGGCGCCACCACCTCCAAGGCGCACACGGCGGTGAAGATCGAACCCAAGTACAGCAATGATGCAGTGATCTACGTGACCGACGCCTCGCGCGCGGTGGGCGTGGCCACGCAGCTGCTGTCCAAGGAATTGAAGGCCGGTTTCGTCGAGAAGACCCGCCTGGAATACATCGAAGTGCGCGAGCGCACCTCGAACCGCAGCGCACGCACCGAACGCCTGAGCTACCCGGCGGCGATCGCCAAGAAGCCGCAGTTCGACTGGAGCACTTACACGCCGGTCACGCCGACCTTTACCGGCGCCAAGGTGCTGGACAACATCGACCTCAAGGTGCTCGCCGAATACATCGACTGGACTCCGTTCTTCATCTCCTGGGACCTGGCCGGCAAGTTCCCGCGCATCCTCACCGATGAAGTGGTGGGTGAAGCCGCCACGGCGCTGTATGCCGACGCCCAGGAAATGCTCGCCAAGCTGATCGACGAGAAGCTGATCAGCGCTCGCGCGGTATTTGGTTTCTGGCCGGCCAACCAGGTGAACGATGACGACCTGGAAGTCTACGGCGACGACGGGCAGCCCCTGGCAACCTTGCACCACCTGCGCCAGCAGATCATCAAGACCGACGGCAAGCCGAACTTCTCCCTGGCCGACTTCGTCGCGCCCAAAGACAGCGGCATCACCGACTACGTGGGAGGGTTTATCACCACCGCGGGCATCGGCGCCGAGGAAGTGGCCAAGGCTTACCAGGACGCGGGCGACGACTACAACTCGATCATGGTCAAGGCCCTGGCCGACCGCCTGGCCGAAGCCTGCGCCGAATGGCTGCACCAACAGGTGCGCAAAGATTACTGGGGTTATGCCAAGGACGAGCAACTGGACAATGACGCGCTGATCAAGGAACAGTACAGCGGCATCCGCCCTGCCCCCGGCTACCCGGCGTGCCCCGACCACACCGAGAAAGGCACCCTGTTCCAACTGCTGGACCCCGAGGCCCGCGAGATGCATGCCGGCCGCAGCGGCGTGTTCCTTACTGAGCACTACGCGATGTTCCCGGCGGCTGCGGTCAGCGGCTGGTACTTCGCCCACCCGCAGGCGCAGTACTTCGCCGTGGGCAAGGTCGACAAAGACCAGGTGGCGAGCTACACCGCACGCAAAGGCCAGGACCTGGCCGTGACCGAGCGCTGGTTGGCACCGAACCTGGGTTACGACAACTAAGCACGCGCAGATTGTCTATGCTTGCCTCACACATCTTGTGTCGAGGCACGTATGGACGATCCAGCCAACAACAAACCGCCTACCCTGTGGCAGATGCTGCACAGCGTCGTCGCCGCCGCCTTTGGCGTGCAGAGCGGCAAGAACCGCGCCCGCGACTTTACCCATGGCAAGCCCAGCCACTTTGTGGTCCTGGGCATTCTGTTCACAGTGGTGTTTGCCTTGACGCTGTTCGGCATCGTCAAACTGGTGTTGCTGCTGGCCGGGGTCTAGTGCAGCAGCAGACGCATGCTGAAGGGGTAACCATAGGACGCAGGCTTGCCCAGGGCGGACAGTGCGCGGAAATTTACCGTCGGCATGGGCCCCAGCAAGCGCCGCGCCTGGGCGGAATCGATCAGTTGGAATAGCGCCTCCTGGCGGTCGCGCCCGCCGTGAGCGACGATGTCCACGCCCTTGGCATCATCATTGATCAGCACCATCGCCCACCCGCCCACGGTGAAATGCCCGGCGACCAGGGACGACAACTGCCCGTTCAGACGCGCCTGCAAGATCTCCGGCGAACTGTTGACCGCACTGAACAGCGCGTCCTTGCCAGGCACGCGCCCGCTGTCCCGAAACGCCTGCATGGCACCCAGCGCCATCTGATCGTTGGCCGACCACACCAGCGCCGTGTGCGGGTAACGCTTGAACAGCTGCGTCGCTTGCTCGAAGGCGCGCTCGCGGCTCCACTCTCCATAAACCAACTGACGCAGGCGCACCTCGGGGTGTTCGGCCAGCGCCCGGTGCATGCCCTGCTCTCGCAACAGGGCAACGGGAGTGGTCTTGATGCCGGAGAAGGCCAGCAGGTCGAGGGATTCGCCGGGCGCAACACGGCCGTGCTGGCGCAACATGTCCTTGAGCATCAGGTAGCCGGCCTCTTCGTCGTCGGCGACCAGGCTTCCGATCAGATCGATGCCCGTGCGGGCGCCCAACAATTGCACCTGGTCGGCGGTCAGCGCGCTGTTCACCACCAGTAATTTCACCCCACTGCCCTGGGCCATGCGCAGAATCTGCGGGGCGACATACTGCTCATTGACCAGCACCAGATAATCCGGCCGCTCGCGGCCTTGCAGTTCCTCCCGGGCCTGGACCAATGTGGTGTGAAGATCGCGCTCGCCATAGCGCACGCGCAAATCCAGGCCGAGGTCCTTGGCCGCGGCCTGCATGAATTGCGCGTAACTGACCCAAAAGGTTTCCGTCGACATGCCCGGGTTGAGAAACACCACCGACGCCGCCTGAGCCACGCCACAAAATGCTGGCCCCAGCAACCACACACACGCAAACAGAACCTTCACCATGGTTATTCAAGCCTTGAACATTGACCGCCATGATACTGGCAATCGGACAGTCATTCGAGGCTCAGTCAACGCTGTTTACTGGTGGCCAACCCAGAACACCGCCGTCCCTACCACGAGAATGATCAGAAATAGAATGGCCCAGGCATCCACGGTACTGTCGGGTTTACGGGCTTTTGTCGGATGGCTCATCGCATCGCCTCTTGTCGGTTTTATAGGTGATTGCATTCAGACTCGCCCACAGTAAAGTTGATGATTGCCCGCATGACAAATGCGTGTATACCGACAATCGTTCCCATTAGTCGATTTGGTTCTTTGCATATACTCAAACATCACTTTTGCGCATAAACGCAAACTGGTATCGTGCCCCGGCTCCGTTGGGAGTGCGCGGCCGTGCGCGCAGATTTGCCGAGAACAGGACCTATATGTACGTATACGACGAATACGATCAGCGCATCATCGAGGACCGCGTCAAGCAGTTCCGTGATCAGACCCGACGCTACCTAGCAGGTGAACTGAGCGAAGAAGAGTTCCGCCCTCTGCGCCTGCAAAATGGCCTTTATGTTCAGCGCTTTGCGCCGATGCTGCGGGTGGCCGTGCCCTATGGCCAACTGACTTCGCGCCAGACACGCATGATGGCCAAGATTGCCCGCGACTTCGACAAGGGCTACGCCCACATCAGTACCCGCCAGAACGTGCAGTTCAACTGGCCGGCGCTGGAAGACGTGCCGGACATCCTGGCTGAACTGGCCACCGTGCAGATGCACGCCATTCAGACCAGCGGTAACTGCCTGCGCAACGTGACCACCGACCAATTCGCCGGGGTTGCCGCCGACGAACTGATCGACCCGCGCCCCTGGTGTGAAATCGTCCGCCAATGGACCACGTTCCACCCAGAATTCGCTTACCTGCCGCGCAAGTTCAAGATCGCCATCAATGGCTCGACATCGGACCGTGCGGCGATCGAAGTACACGACATCGGCCTGGAGCCGGTCCACAACGCCGCCGGCGAGTTGGGCTTCCGTGTACTGGTAGGCGGTGGCCTGGGGCGTACCCCGGTGGTCGGCGCGTTTATCAACGAGTTCCTGCCGTGGCAGGACCTGCTGAGCTACCTCGACGCGATCCTGCGGGTCTACAACCGCTATGGCCGTCGCGACAACAAATACAAGGCGCGGATCAAGATCCTGGTCAAGGCGCTGACCCCTGAGGTGTTCGCGCAGAAAGTCGACGCCGAGATGGAACACCTGCGCGGCGGCCAGACCACCCTGACCGACGCCGAAGTCCACCGCGTGGCCAAACACTTCGTCGACCCCGAGTACAAAGCCCTGGGCAATCAGGACGCCGAACTCGCCGCACTCGACCAGCAGCACCCAGGCTTCGCCCGCTGGCGTGTGCGCAACACCCTGGCGCACAAAAAGCCGGGCTATGTCGCCGTGACCCTGTCGCTCAAGCCTACCGGCGTCGCCCCCGGCGATATCACCGACAAGCAGCTGGACGCCGTGGCCGACCTGGCCGAGCGCTACAGCTTCGGTCAACTGCGCACCTCCCACGAGCAGAACATCATTCTCGCGGACGTTGAGCAGAGCCAACTGTTCACCCTGTGGGGCGAACTGCGCGAAGGGGGTTTCGCCACGCCGAACATCGGCCTGCTGACCGACATCATCTGCTGCCCGGGCGGCGACTTCTGCTCCCTGGCCAACGCCAAGTCGATCCCGATCGCCGAATCGATCCAGCGCCGTTTCGACGACCTGGACTACCTGTTCGACATCGGCGAACTGGACCTGAACATTTCCGGTTGCATGAACGCCTGTGGTCACCACCACGTCGGCCACATCGGCATCCTGGGCGTGGACAAGAAAGGCGAAGAATTCTACCAAGTGTCCCTGGGTGGCAGCGCCAGCCGCGATGCGAGCCTGGGCAAGATCCTCGGCCCATCCTTCGCCCAGGAAGCCATGCCCGAGGTGATCGGCAAACTGATCGATGTGTACATCGAGCAGCGCACCGAAGATGAGCGTTTCATCGACACCTACCAGCGCATCGGCATTGACCTGTTCAAGGAGCGCGTCTATGCAGCGAATCATTAAGAACAACGAAGTCGTCGACGAAACCTGGCACCTGCTGCCCAAGGACGCGACCTTCGACGGCATCTCCAACTGCGACGACCTGATCGTGCCGCTGGCGCTGTGGCGCGAGCACGGTCATGCGCTCAAGGCCCGTGACGGCGGCCTGGGCGTGTGGCTGGACGCCGATGAAGAAGCCGAAGAGATCGGTGACGACGTGGCGCACTTCCAGGTCATCGCCCTGAACTTCCCGGCCTTCACCGACGGGCGCAACTACTCCAATGCGCGCCTGCTGCGTGACCGCTACGGTTACAAAGGCGAATTGCGCGCGATTGGCGACGTGTTGCGCGACCAACTGTTCTACCTGCACCGCTGCGGGTTCGATGCCTTCGCCTTGCGCCCCGACAAAGACCCGTATGAAGCGCTGGAAAGCCTCAAGGACTTTTCCGTGACGTACCAGGCTGCAACGGACGAGCCGCTGCCGCTGTTCCGTCGCCGTTAAGCGTTAGCATCGCGAACAGCCCTGGCATGCCAGGGCTTTTTTATACATCGAGTTTGATCGACGCCAGCACCTGCTTCTGCTCCATGGAACACGGCACACCCTCCGGCTGCGCGCGCACCGCCGCGATCACGCCCAGCAACTGCGCCTTGCTGTGCGCCAGTTGCGCCTGCATCCCTTCGATCTGCTGCACCTTACGCTCCAACGCCTCAATCAGCGCCTCGCGCTTGTGCTCGCCCGGCGTCGGCATCAGCGCCTTGAGTTCCTGCAAGGTAAACCCGGCCTGTTGCGCGCTCTGGATCAGTTGCAGGGTTTGCAGGGCCTCGGGGGCATAACGCCGATAGCCGTTGGCCTGCCTGCCCACCTGGCTGATCAACCCTTCGGCCTCATAAAACCGAATACGCGACGCCGCCAGCCCGCTCTGTTTCGCCAGTTCACCAATATTCATCGCCATGCCCGCTTGACATTAAAGTTAACTTTAAGCTTAGCCTGAGGCCTCCCCCGCTCAGGAGTCAACCATGTCACCTTTCGAACCCTTGCAACTGCCCAACGGCCAAGTCCTTGTCAACCGTATCGCCAAGGCTGCGATGGAGGAGAATATGGCCGACGCCCAACAAGCGCCGTCCCGTGAATTGAAGCAGTTGTACCAGGCCTGGGCGGATGGCGAGCCCGGCTTGCTGCTGACCGGTAACGTGATGATCGACCGCCGCGCCATGACCGGCCCCGGCGGCGTTGCGCTGGAGGACGAGCGGTCACTGGACAGCTTTCGCGAATGGGCGGCCGTCGGACGCAACAACGGCGGGCACTTCTGGGTGCAGCTCAATCATCCAGGGCGCCAGACGCCGGCCAACCTGCGCCAGCAAGCCTTGGCGCCGTCCGCCGTGGCCCTCGACCTGGGTATTTTTTCGAAGATGTTCGCCAAGCCCAGGGCTATGTCCGAAGACGAGATCCAGAACGTGATCACGCGCTTTGCCACCAGCGCGCGCCTGGCCGAGAAAGCCGGGTTTACAGGCGTGCAGATCCACGCAGCGCATGGCTACTTGCTCAGCCAGTTTCTCTCGCCCTTGAGCAACCGGCGCACCGATCACTGGGGCGGCTCGCTGCAGAACCGCGCACGCTTGCTGATTGAAGTGATCAAGGCCGTTCGCGCCAGTGTCAGCCCCTCGTTTTGCGTGGGGGTGAAACTCAACTCGGCAGACTTCCAGCGCGGCGGCTTCGACGCGGACGATGCGCGTGCCGTGATTGAGCTGCTCAATGCCCTGCCCATCGACCTGCTGGAGCTGTCCGGCGGCAGCTACGAAGCACCGGCCATGCAGGGCGAAGCCCGGGACGGGCGGACCCTGGCCCGCGAAGCGTATTTCCTGGAAATGGCCCGCGAACTGGCGACCCTCGCAAACATGCCGGTGATGGTCACCGGTGGCATTCGCCGCCTGCCGGTGGTGCAGCAAGTCCTCGACAGCGGCATCGCCATGGCCGGTATCGCCACCGCCCTGACCCTGGAACCGCAACTGATCAAACACTGGCGCGAAGGTCGCGACCCCAACCCGCAACTCACATCGATCAGTTGGCAGCGCAAGCCCCTCGCCGCCCTCGCCGTGGTGCGTCACCAGATGCGTTGCCTGAGCCGCGGCCATCGCCCCAATCCCAACGTTGCGCCGTGCATGGCACTGGTCCGCGATCAATGGTTTATCGCCCGGCGCACTCGCCAATACCGCGCAACCATGACGCAATCTTCACATTAAGCACGGAGCATTCGCCGTGATCGAACTGTCCTCTATTGATCAGCCACTTTTAACCTCACTGACGATTGGAGTTCTTCATGGCGAAAATCAACCTGGCCCAGCAATTGGCAACCACCCTTGAACAGGCGGGCATCAAGCGCATCTGGGGCCTGACCGGCGACAGCCTCAATGGCCTCACCGACGCACTGCGCACCATGGACAGCATCGAGTGGATGCATGTGCGCCACGAAGAGGTCGCCGCGTTCGCCGCCGGTGCCGAAGCCGCCGCCACCGGCGAGTTGGCGGTGTGCGCCGGCAGTTGCGGGCCGGGGAATCTGCATTTGATCAACGGCCTGTTCGACTGCCATCGCAACCATGTACCGGTGTTGGCCATCGCCGCACAAATCCCGTCTTCCGAAATCGGTTTGAACTACTTCCAGGAAACCCACCCCCAGGAACTGTTCAAAGAGTGCAGCCACTTCATCGAACTGGTGACCAACCCCGAGCAGATGCCCCAAGTGCTGCATCGCGCCATGCGCGCGGCAATCCTCAATCGCGGCGTGGCGGTGGTGGTGATCCCCGGGGATGTGTCGCTGCTGGAAGTGGAAGACACGCTCAAACCCTGGCCGGCCCTGCATGCGCCGCGCACCCTGCCGGCGGAACAGGACCTGCAACGCCTCAGCGAAATCCTCGACAGCAGCCAGAAAGTCACCTTGCTGTGCGGCAGCGGTTGCGCCGGCGCCCATGCCCAAGTGGTGGCCCTGGCCGATGCCTTGGGCGCGCCGGTGGTACACGCTTTGCGCGGCAAGGAGCACGTGGAATGGGACAACCCGTTCGACGTGGGCATGACCGGCCTGATCGGTTTCAGCTCCGGTTACCACGCCATGCTCAATTGCGACACGCTGATCATGCTCGGCACCGATTTTCCGTACCGCCAGTTCTACCCCACCGACGCGAAGATCATCCAGATCGATCGCAACCCCCAGGCGCTGGGTCGACGTGCCACCCTGGACCTGGGCATCGCCGCTGACGTGAGCGAGACGCTCGACGCACTGCTGCCGCGCCTGACCCGCAAGGCCGACCGCAGCTTCCTCGAAACGTCCTTGAAACACTACGAGAAAGCCCGCCAGGGCCTCGACGACCTGGCGCAAGCGTCGAAGGCCAACCGGCCGATTCACCCGCAGTACGTGGCGCGCCTGCTCAGCGAACTGGCCGACGACGATGCGATCTTCACCGCCGACGTCGGCTCGCCCACCGTGTGGGCGGCGCGCTACCTGAAAATGAATGGCAAACGGCGCCTGATCGGATCGTTCAACTACGGCTCGATGGCCAACGCCATGCCCCAGGCCATCGGTGCCCAGGCGGCTTTCCCCGGGCGACAGGTGATCTCAATGTCCGGCGACGGCGGTTTTACCATGTTGATGGGGGATTTCATTTCGTTGGCGCAGCTGAAACTGCCGGTGAAGGTCATCGTGTTCGATAACGCATCACTCGGTTTTGTCGCCATGGAAATGAAAGCCGCCGGCTACCTTGAGGCCGGCACCGAGCTGAAAAACCCGGACTTCGCCGCCATGTCCAACGCCATGGGCATCCTGGGCATTCGCGTGGAGCAATCCGAAGACCTCGAACCGGCCCTGCGCCGCGCCCTGGCCCATGACGGCCCGGTGCTGGTGGACGTGGTGACGGCGACCCAGGAGCTGGTGATGCCACCCAGTATCAAGCTGGAACAGGCCAAGGGTTTCAGCCTGTACATGCTCAAGGCAGTGATGAGCGGGCGCGGGGATGAAGTGATCGAGCTGGCGCGCACCAACTGGTTACGCTGATGTGAACACAGGCTGACGGGCTTGCCCGCGATTGCGCGGCTTCAGTGCATGCATCTTCAACTGATACATCGCCATCGCGAGCCAGCCCGTTTCCACATCGGCGATCAGCCGTGCTGTTTTTCTACCCACTTGCCGTAGGCATCGATAAACGCCTGCAGGAACGGCTTGGTTTTCTCCGACAGTTTGCCCGCCTCGTCGAACACACTGCCCGCGCCGCCCAGGTAGGCTTCCGGCTGCTGCATGCACGGCACGTCGAGGAACACCAGGGACTGGCGCAGATGGTGGTTGGCGCCAAAGCCGCCGACAGCCCCCGGCGACACACTGATAATCGCCCCCGGCTTGCCGCTCCAGGCGCTTTGCCCGTAAGGGCGCGAGCCCACATCGATGGCATTCTTCAGCGGGGCGGGCACGGAGCGGTTGTATTCGGGGGTCACGAACAGCACTGCGTCGGATGAACGCACTTGTTGACGGAAAGTACTGTAGGCTGCGGGCGGTGATGCCCCGTCGATGTCCTCGTTGTAGAGCGGCAAATCGCCAATTTCGACAATGTTCAATGTGAGGTTGGCGGGGGCCAGTTCGGCCAATGCCAGGGCGACCTTGCGGTTGATCGACTCTTTTCTCAAGCTGCCCACCAGGACGGCAATCGTGTAGACCTTGCTCATTGAGGTTTCCCGACGTCTGACTAAAGGAGCTTGTAGTTATAGAGCCTTCGCGACGCGTTCACCAGAAGGTTTTGATAATTCCCCCGGCGTCTGCCTCGCGACCACCCGCGTAGGTAGCGTCTGAAAACATCAACGAATAGTATTTTTTTTCCATAGGTAAACTACCCCGCTCCATGACGGTCTACAGAACCGCAAATCGAGTGTTTATCTCCAGAGGTTCTAAACAGATGGCAGCAGTACTTGTCGGACAGTTCCATGCCAGAGACGCAGAAGGACGCGTGTATTCGGTGCATGAGTTCCAGGAATCCACCCCGCCGCTAGACGGCCTGGCTGGCTCGGCGCCCACCACAACCTACAAGCTGGCCATTGGCGACCGTGTAGAAAAACTGGAAGGCGATGAATTCAAATTGATTCAGTCCGGGACCATTATCGTCCGCGAATCGGAAACCGTCCGCGCGCAATAAGCTTGAGCCCCCGAGCGTACCTGCTCAGTCCTGGCCATTGACGGCATTGACTGGGCCGGGCGATCACGGGCGGCGAACCTCCGTCACTTCAATCCCAGGGTCTCCCTCAACCTGTTTGAGCGTGACCATCAGTCGCCCCTTCTCGCCCTCGACGTCATACATCAAGCGCTTGTAGCCCGGCGTACCATACGCGGGATACGCCACCACCTGCCTGACCAGCGTGATGCCCAACACCGCACCCACCTGCGCGCCCACCTGTTCCTGGGAACGGATGAACGCATCGAGTGCGAGGTTTTCGGACGTAGTGTCGTCGGGATTGCTCAAGAGATAAGCGGCCACGCCTCCCACGGTCACCAGGACCAGCAGTTGCCTGGCCGTTACCCCGAAGAAGTTCGCGGGCATCGGCATTTGAGACCAGACCTGTTTTTGTTGTAAGTACCGGGTAACCGGCATTGGTCGTTGATGATCAGACCAACCATTCTAAACAGGTCGATGGGTAATGCCAGATGAATCAGTTGTCGCCGTAGGTAATATCCTTGTTATCCCCGACACCGCCCAACGTCCGATCCTTGCCGAAGGAGAACAGGTCGAACGGAACCTGGGGTTGGCTCGGCGGAAAGTGATACTGATAAGCAACACCCCACGGATCGGTCAGCAGCTCCTCGTTGACATAGGGGCCTTTCCAATTCGCGTCGGCGGCGGGCGGCTTGATCAACCCCTCCAGGCCTTCCTCATCGGTCGGATAGCGGCCAGTGTCTTGATGGAAGTGCTCGACGGCCTTGCCCAGCTCGGCGACCTGGGTCTTGGCCGTAGCGATTTCCGTCAGGGTCATCTCGCCAAACAGCCGCGGCCACAATGCCAGGGCCAACACGCCGATGACGACGAGTACCACCAGCACCGCCCACCGCGTAAAGCCGCCGTGGGTGCGCCGGTTGCCGACTATGACTGGTGCAGACATTCTGAGCTCCCTTGTCGCTCGGTTGATACGCTCGTTATATGCCCTGCTTGTTGCAGTTGCGCAAGGCTAACGTAAGTCGATGCGAATCAACGCTCCCGCTGTTTTTTTCCAGGCCATTGAATCCCGGCCCTGCTGACCCTAGACTCCGGCCATGCGTTTACGTCATATCGAAGTGATTCAGGCCATCTTGCAGACCGGACACCTCGGCACGGCCGCCGAATGGTTGCAGCTTTCTGTGGGCGATGTGGACGCGACGCTCAAGGACGCCGAGCAGCAATTGGGCTTTATGTTGTTCGCCAGCGTGCGTGGACGCCTGCAGCCAACACGGGAAACCCTGGAGTTACAGGCGCAAATCGCCCATGTGTATGAAGCGCTGGAGCCGGTACAACGCTTGGCCAGCCGCCTGAAGCACCATCACGCGCCAACCCTGCGTGCCCTGTGTACGCCGCCCCTGGCCAATCAACTGCTGCCGCAAAGCATCGCCGTGCTGCGCCGACGCTTCCAGGACACGCCGTGCAACCTGTCGAGCCAGCCGACCCGCGAGATTGTCAGGAGCCTGTTGCTGCACGAGGCCGACGTGGGCCTGAGCCTGCATGACCCGGAACATCCGCAAATCCAAAGCAGCGTATTGGCCCAGGGCAAACTGCAACTGCTCGCGCCCCATGGCTGGCTCAAACCCAAGCAGAAGTACATCGCCCTGCAGGACCTGGCCGGGCAGTCGATGATCGGGCTGGAGGGCCAGGACCCGCTCAGTCGCCTGCTCGACGCCAAGCTGCAAGCCCTGCGCCCGCTGCCGGTGGTGCAGACGCGGGTGCAGACTTACCAGATGATGCGCAGCATGGTGGAGGCCGGTGAAGGCCTGGCGATCGTCGATCCGTTCACTGCGTTCGGCGCCCGGGAGGCCGGGCTGGACGCGTGCCCGGTATCGCCGCCGATCATGGTCAGCCTGTATGCGCTGACCCTCCGGGAGGGCGTGACCTCACCGGCACTGAATGCACTGCTGGAGATTGTCACGCAGAAAGCCGAAGGCCTGCTCGCGAGCTGAACGCGTCAGACCGCCTCGACTTCCGTCTTGAACAAGCGATACCAGAAAATCGCCACCTCACGGGTTTGCGGGTCGATCCCGCGATAGCGCAGGTGGTCGATCCCGCCCACCACGTACCCACAACGCTCATACAGGCGGCAGGCGCCGAGGTTGTTGTTCTGGGTCTCCAACATCATGCCCGGCAGGTTTTTCTTGCGACTCCAGAACTGCGCTACGTCCAGCAGCGCCTTGGCCACGCCGTGACGGCGCGCGGGCAACGCCACGGCCAGCTCATCGACGTGCGCGAAGCCATTCCAATTGGTACTGACCACGACATGCCCGACCGGTCTGTCGTCCAGAAAGGCCATGAAGATCGCGCTGTCGGGCGCGTCGCGAAAGCTGGCGAACTCCTCCGGGTCGATGCCGTAGCACTTGCGGTACGGCAGGATGCGCTCCACGAGCCACTGTTCGACCCGCTTGCCCAGCTCCGGCACGCCATAGGCGCTGACCTCAAAACTGAAATCATTGCCCCATACGTAGGCGTCGAAGCCCTCGTCGGCGACCCGCACACTGAGCCCTGGATACTTCGGGTTCATTACAGCTTGCATAAACATCCTTATCCCTTGATGCAATCGACGGTGTAACAACGACCACTGCCGTCGTCTTCGTGTTGCAACCCATGAACATCCGCGACAAAGCCGGGGAAACTGCTATCGAACGTGCGGGCAAAGGCCAGGTAGTCGATGATCGAACGCGTTGACTCGGTAAAGCGCTCACCCGGCATGATCAACGGAATGCCCGGCGGATAAGGCACCAGCATCACCGCGGCGATGCGCCCAGCCAAGGCATCGATGGACACCGCCTCGACGTCGCCCCTGACCAATTGGTCATAGGCGTCGGCCGGTTTCATCGCGATTTCGGGCAACACGGTGTACATCCGCTTGAGGTGTTTGGCGGTGGCGTTGCTACGGTAACAGCTATGTAATTGGTCGCACAGGTCGCGCAGCCCCAGGCCTTGATAACGCACTGGGCCCTGGGCAAATACCGAAGGCAGGCAACTGGCAAGGCTGACATTGGCGTCGTAGTTGCGTTTGAATTCCAGCAATTCGGTGAGCAAGGTACTCCATTTGCCCTTGGTGATGCCCATGGAAAACAGCACGAGGAACGAATACAGGCCGGTTTTTTCCACCACCAGGCCACGCTCCCAGAGGAATTTGCTGACCACCGCAGCGGGAATCCCGCAGTCGCTCAACGCGCCGCCGGCAGTGAGCCCGGGCATCACCAACGTGACTTTGATGGGGTCCAGCAGCACGTAATCTTCGGCCACGTCGCCAAAGCCATGCCAGTCATCCTCGGGCTGCAACAGCCAATCCGCCGTGGCGACCCGGTCGATGCCGGCCACGGACGGCGGCTGCCAGATGGAAAACCACCAGTCTTCGGCAGCGATGTGCTGGCGCAGGTTGGCCAGGGCACGGCGGAAGCTCAAGGCTTCGTCGAACATTTCCTGCAGCAGCGAGCGCCCCGCCGGGCCTTCCATCATCGCCGACGCCACGTCCAGCGAGGCGATGATGCTGTATTGCGGCGAGGTGGAGATATGCATCATGAACGCTTCGTTGAACCGATCGCGGTCCAACTGCCGAGCGCCGCCGTCCTGCACATGGATCATCGAGGCCTGGCTGAATGCCGCCAGCAACTTGTGCGTGGAATGCGTGGTGAACACCAGCGGGCTGTCCGGCGTGCGCGACGTGCCCATGCCATAGCGCCCGGCAAAGAACTCGTGGAACGCCGCGTAGGCGTACCAGGCCTCGTCGAAGTGCAGCACCTCGACACTGTTGCCCAATTGCTGCTTGATCAGCTCGGCGTTGTAGCACAGGCCGTCGTAGGTGGAGTTGGTGACCACCGCCAGCTTCACTTTCGCCGGCCGCCCGCGGGTCAATGGGCTGGCCTCGATCTTGGCGCGGATCGACGCGGGGCTGAATTCACTGAGGGGAATCGGGCCGATAATGCCCAGTTCGTTGCGCTCCGGGCACAAGTACAGCGGGATCGCGCCGGTCATGATGATCGAGTGCAATACCGATTTGTGGCAGTTGCGGTCGACCAGCACCAGATCATCTCGAGCGACCATCGAGTGCCAGACGATCTTGTTGGCGGTCGAGGTGCCATTGATCACAAAGAAGGTGTGATCGGCACCAAAATTCCGCGCAGCACGCGCTTCGGCTTCGGCCAGCGGCCCGGTGTGATCGAGCAGCGAGCCCAGCTCCGGCACAGACACGGACAGATCGGAGCGCAGCGTGTTTTCCCCGAAGAACTGATGAAACGCCTGCCCCACCGGGCTTTTGCGATAGGCCACGCCGCCACCGTGACCGGGGGTGTGCCAGGAATAATTGGAGTCGGCGGTGTGTTGTACCAGGGCTTTGAAGAAGGGCGGCAGCAGGCCATCAAGGTACGTGCGCGCGGCGCGGGCGACTTGCCTGGCGAGAAACGGCACGGTGTCTTCGAACAGGTAAAGAATGCCGCGCAGTTGGTTGAGTTCGCTCATCGCATCAGCCGGGGCGTTTTCCAGGGTGACTTGTTCACCCAGGGCGAAAATCGGCAGGTTGGGCGCCCTCAGTCGCGCGAGGCGGATCAGTTCGACCATGTTTTGCAGCAGATGGGTGTTTTCCCCAGCACCTTCGGCGGCGATCAGCATGCAGGCCAGGCCATGGTGGGTCGAGGCCACCAGCCGGCCTTCGGCATAGTCCACCGCAGAAAAGATACTGAAGCCCTCTTGTTCCAACTCTTGAGCGATACCCCGAACCCGGTCGCCGGCAACGGTGTCGGCCTTGATGTCGCGATGCACGATAAGGATGGGGAACTTCAGGTCTTTGTACATGGGGGCTTTGAGTCCTGAGGATGATGCACTCAGGGTAGAAGCTGTGAGCGGATGTAGCGAATGAAGATTTTGAAAGCAGCGACTCACCAATGTGGGAGGGAGCTTGCTCCCGATAGTGGCGGGCCAGTCGACATTGATGCAACAGATCCACCGCTATCGGGAGCAAGCTCCCTCCCACATTGCTGGATTGCGCTCAGCCAGATTATTGCTGGGTCAGTTGGGTCCACAACGCCGGCGCACCCGCCGACTTGGCAATCGCTTCGAGCCGCGCCGCATGCTCGGCCAGGTCCTGCGCGCTGGCGCGGATGATCGGCGTCGGTTTGCGATCCGCCGGCAGGCGACGGATTTCCGAAGGGCGATTGCCCGAACCCTCCGCCGAACCGGCACCGTCGGAGGCATTGCCGGCCAGGGACAGGCTGGTCTGCCCGCCGGTCATGGTCAGGTAAACGTCGGCCAGGATCTCGGAGTCGAGCAACGCGCCGTGCAGCTCACGGCCGGCGTTGTCGACGCCATAGCGTTTGCACAAGGCATCCAGGCTGTTGCGCTGGCCCGGGTGACGCTCACGGGCCATCATCAAGGTGTCGAGGATCGAGCAGTGCCGGGAAATATCCGCGCGATCCGTCTGCCCCATCAGGGCAAATTCGTTATTGATGAAGCCGACGTCGAACGCCGCGTTATGGATGATCAACTGCGCGCCGTTGATGAACTCGAAGAACTCGTCGGCGACTTCCGCGAAGCGCGGCTTGCCTTTGAGGAATTCGTCGGTGATACCGTGGACGCCGATCGCGCCCTCGTCACTTTCGCGGTCCGGTTGCAGGTAGACGTGGAAGTGACGACCGGTGAGGCGACGGCCCATGAGTTCGACACAGCCGATTTCAATGATCCGGTGACCATCGGTCACCGGCATGCCGGTGGTTTCGGTATCGAGTACAACAGATCGGATGGCCATCAGGGTTCAGCTCTCAACGGTGTGGTGTATTTCAAGGGGCGCAATCTTAACACGTCAGGCGGCATCAGCCCTGCTTGTAGCCCCGCACTTCGTCGACGCCACGGTTGGCCAACTGGTCGGCACGCTCGTTGCCATGGTGGCCGATGTGCCCGCGCACCCATTTCCAGGTGATGTTATGGCGGTTGCATTGCTCATCGAGCAGTTGCCACAGGTCGGCGTTCTTGACCGGCTCTTTGGCCGCCGTCTTCCAGCCGCGTTTCTTCCAGTTGACCATCCACTCGTTGATGCCCTTCATCACATATTGCGAGTCGGTCACCAGCAGCACGTCGCAACGCCGCTTGAGCTCTTCGAGGCCGCGAATGGCGCCCATCAGCTCCATGCGGTTGTTGGTGGTGTTGGCTTCGCCGCCCCACAATTCCTTCTCCACGCCCTTGCACACCAGCAAGGCGCCCCAGCCGCCGGGGCCAGGGTTGCCTTTACAGGCGCCATCGGTGAAGAGTTCAACGCTATCGGTCATCGGTTACATCCATCAAAACGGGTTGCCGGGCTTAGGCCGGCAGTATCCCGAGGCCGACTGATCCGGCCTGAAATCAAAAAGAGGGTTCTACGGTTGGCTTTGCTTGCGGTTGACCTTGGCCATCGGCATCGGCACCAGCTTGCCCATGGGTTGGCGTAGCACCTGACGCACCGGCCGCAGCCCGACCACGATCTTGCGTGCGACCAGTAAATAGAAGCCGCCACCCGACAGCTGCCAAGCCCCCGCCCGACGCTCCCAGCCGGCCAGACGGGCCTGCCACTTGGTCGACGCCAGCGGCGGACGATAGCACCCGAAGCGGCGTTTCTCCAGTGCGAAGCCCAGCAGGTTCAGCCAGTCCCCCACCCGCGACGGCGAAATGCAACGGGCCTGGCGCAGGCCGTCATGGGCGAACACATGGCGCAGGCCCCAGCTGCTCCAGGGGTTGATACCGACAATCAGCAAATGGCCACCTGGACGCACGCTGCTGGCGGCTTCGCGCAACAAACCATGGGGTGACAGGCAGAAATCCAGGCCATGCTGCAGCACCACCACATCGGCGGCGTGCTCGCTCAACGGCCAGGCCTGCTCTTCGCAGACGATCTCCACCCCCGGCAACGGCGCGCCCAGGCGCACATTGCGTTGCACCTGCGGCGCGGACGGCGGCGTCTGGGCCGACGGGCCGTAATGCACCAGGTAACCGCCAAAGAACCGGCCCAGCTCGTCTTCGAGCATGCGCCGTTCTTCATCCAGCAAAAATTGCCCGATCGGCCCGGACAGCCAGTCACGGGCCGCGCTGATCAGGGCCAGCCATTCAGGATCGGCCTGGGCGAACGCTTTATCAGTCATTGCATTCTCCAACTCGCCTAGACGTTCTAAGATGCACCAATGTGTTCAGCTTGGCGAATCGAAGAATGATACAGATCAGTGCCCTGCCCGCCTTCACCGATAACTACATCTGGTTGTTACAGGAACCCCAGTCCCGCCGTTGCGCCGTGGTCGACCCCGGCGATGCCGCCCCCGTGCTGGCCTGGCTCAAGCAGAACCCGGGGTGGACGCTCAGCGACATCCTCGTCACCCACCATCACCATGATCATGTGGGCGGCGTCGAAGCGCTGAAACGCGTGAGCGGCGCCACGGTCTACGGTCCGGCCCACGAAACGATCCCGGCGCGGGACGTTGCCCTGCAGGACAACCAGCGCATCAGCGTGCTCGGCTGGGACTTCGCGGTGTACGCCGTACCCGGCCACACCCTCGGCCATATCGCCTTTTACCACCCAGGCGTGCTGTTCTGCGGCGACACGCTCTTCGCCGGCGGTTGCGGCCGCCTGTTCGAAGGCACGCCGGCGCAAATGCATGCCTCGCTGCAACGCCTGGCCGCCCTGCCCGCCGACACGCGGGTGTACTGCACCCATGAATATACACAGAGCAATCTCAGGTTTGCCCAGGCAGTGGAACCGGACAACGCCGATATCGCCGAACGGGTGGAAAACGTCAACCGACTGCGCGCCCGTGGCGAGATCACGCTGCCATCCAACCTGGCCCTGGAAAAACGCACCAACCCGTTCCTGCGTACCGCTGAAACATCCGTTAAACAAAAAGTGGACGAACGGAACGGCCGCGACAACCGCTCTGGGGACGAGGTATTTGCTAGCTTGAGGGCTTGGAAAGATAAGTTCTAACGTGACGCAATCTGATACGTAATTTCTGAATGGTTGACCGGAACCAAAGCGCTTTCTAGAATCGCCCGACATTTTTGCCCGGAACTTACTTCCAGCCAATGTCGTCATCTACTCGTAAATCCAATCATTCAGACGCATTGACCCGCCTGGCTCAAGCCGTGGCGGTGGCTGTCTCCGCAACTCTGGCGGGCTGCCAATCGACAAATTTCGCTGCACAATCCACCGTGCAACCCAAACCGAATCTTGCTGCCAAGATCAAGCAAAAACCTATTTGGCTCTCAGAGAAGCCGAGCCCCGAAGCGCCCCAGGATGTCTGGGAACGCATGCGTCGGGGCTTTCAATTGCAGGACGGCCTCGGCGTCAACCCGCGTATCGAGCAACAACGCCTGTGGTTCGCCAGCAACCCGTCCTTCCTGGAGAACGCCGGCGAACGCGGCAGCCTCTACATTCATTACATCGTCGAACGCCTTGAAGAACGCAACATGCCCCTGGAGCTGGCGCTGCTGCCAGTGATTGAAAGTGCCTACAACCCAATGGCCTATTCGCGCAGCGATGCCGTCGGCTTGTGGCAGTTCATTCCCTCCACCGGGCGCTACTTCAACCTGCGCCAGACCCGCGCCTACGACGGTCGTCGCGATATCACCGCGTCCACCACCGCCGCCCTGGACTATCTGACACGTCTGCATGACATGTTCAACGGCGACTGGCTGCTGGCCCTGGCCGCGTATAACGCCGGCGAAGGCACGGTAAGCCGGGCGATCGAGCGCAACGAGAAGCTCGGCCTGCCGACCGACTACTGGAACCTGCCCCTGCCCCAGGAAACCAAGGACTACGTGCCCAAGTTCCTGGCGCTGTCCCAGGTGGTGCTGGCCCCCGAGGCCTACGGCATCAACCTGAACCCGATTGCCAACACGCCGTACTTCAAAATGGTTGAAGTCAAGCAAAGCATGGACCTGTCACGGGTCGCCGCGCTGGCCGAGATCGACGAAGACGAACTGTTCCAGCTCAACCCGGCGCTGAAACAACGCACCACCCTGGACGGTCCCCAGCATTTGCTGGTGCCCAGCTCCAAGGCACAACTGCTGACCAGCAGCCTTTCGGCGATGAAGCCTGAAGAATTGCTGGCATTACGCCCTAAAAAGCCGGTTTTCGACGAAGTCGAGAGCAAATCCGTGGCCGGTCGCAGCCGTAGCTACAAAGTGCGCAACGGCGACAACCTGACGCTGATCGCCAAGGCCAACAAGGTCGACGTGCATGACCTGCAGCGCTGGAACAAGCTCAACGGCCAGGCACTCAAGGTCGGCCAGACCCTGGTGATGCAGGACACGCGCAAGCTGGTGGCCAAGGCCGACAGCAAGAAGCCGGTGCAGTACAAGGTCAAGAAAGGCGACTCGCTGTATATCGTCGCCAAGCGTTTCAACGTCGAGATGCAACATCTCAAGCGCTGGAACCCACGCACTGGCATGGCGCTCAAGCCTGGGCAGATGCTGGTGGTTTCCGGGCCAAGATAAACCGCAGGCAAGCGCGCTCCTGTGGGAGCTGGCTTGCCTGCGATGCAGACACCGAGGTGTATCAGTTACATCAGGGTGATGCCATCGCAGGCAAGCCAACTCCCACATTTGATCTCTACGCCGCTCAATACCTCGCCAGCCTCCTGCCACCCTTCCCAACAGCCTTTTTCCAACGGGAACAAGCTGTTACTGTACCGATCATAAAGCCCAAGCTGCCTGGATCGGATCTCTGACTTGACGCGTCCCCTCCTTCTACTAATAAGTCTGGCCTTGAGCTTTGCTGCGCACGCGACGATTACCGAAAGCCACGGTTATGCGCAGTTCGGCACGCTCAAGTACCCGACCAAATTCACCCACTTCGATTGGGTAAACCCTGCAGCGCCGAAAGGCGGGACGTTGCGGGTCATGGCGTTTGGCACGTTCGACACCCTCAACCCTTATACCTTCAAAGGTTCGAGCCCGGTTTCCACACCGAACTTCCTGCAATACGGCGTCAATGAGCTGAACGAACCGTTGATGGTCGGCACCGGCCAGTACGCGCCGTCCGGCGATGAGCCGACCTCCAGCTACGGGCTGATTGCCCAATCGGTGGAGTACAGCGAGGACCGCAGCTGGGTGGTGTTCAACCTGCGCCCGGAAGCGCGCTTTCACGATGGCAAGCCGATCACCGCGTATGACGTGGCGTTTTCCTATCGCACCCTGCTGACCGAAGGTCATCCGCAGTACCGCACCAACCTGCAGGAAGTCGCGCGGGTCGACATCCTCAACCGCCACCGTATCCGTTTTGTGTTCAAGCGCGCCGGCAACCCGTTGCTGATCCTGCGCCTGGGCGAACTGCCGGTGCTGCCCCAGCATTACTGGAAAAACCGCGACTTCAAGGCCACCACCTTCGAACCACCGCTGGGCAGCGGGCCCTATCGCCTCAGCAAGGTCACCCCAGGCCGGCAACTGGTGTTCGAGCGGGTCAAGGACTATTGGGGCAAGGACCTGCCGGTCAACCAGGGTTTCTATAACTACGACAAGGTCGAAGTGGAGTTCTACCGCGACAGCGACGTCGCCTTCGAAGCCTTCAAGGCCGGCGAGTTCGATATCTATATCGAGCATCAGGCCAAAAACTGGGCGAATGGTTATGACTTCCCGGCGGTCAGCCGCGGCGACGTGATCAAGGCGCAGATCGCCCACCAGATCCCGACCCAAAGCCAGGGCCTGTTCATGAACACGCGGCGCCCGACGTTCAGCCAGGCCAAGGTGCGTGAAGCCCTGGGGCTGATGTTCGACTTTGAATGGACCAACCGCACCCTGTTCAGCAACGCCTATAAACGCACCTTGAGCTATTACCCCAACAGCGAATTTTCGGCGACCGGCGTCCCGGTCGGCCATGAATGGTTGATGCTCTCGCCCTACCGCGACCAACTGCCGGCCAATCTCTATACCCAACCGTTCAGCCTGCCCCGGACCGACGGGCACGGCATCCCTCGCGAGACCTTGCGCCGTGCCCTGGCCCTGCTCGGCGAAGGCGGCTGGAAGCTGTCCGGGCAGCGCCTGCTCAACAAGGACGGGCAACCGCTACGCTTCGAGATCCTGCTGGTCAACCCGAACCTGGAGCGCATCCTGCAGCCCTACGTGGAAAACCTGAACAGTGTCGGTATCGACGCGCGCCTGCGCACGGTCGACCGGGCGCAGTACAAACAACGCCTTGATCAGTTCGACTTCGACATGATCCTGATGACCCTCAACCAGACCCTCAGCCCCGGCCTTGAGCAGTGGCAGTACTTCCACTCCAGCCAGGCGGCGATCAAGGGCAGCAAGAACTACGCCGGCATCGCCAACCCGGTGGTCGACCGCCTGCTCGAACAACTGCTGGCGGCACACACCCGCGACGAACAACTGGCCGCCGGCAGGGCCCTGGACCGGGTCCTGCTGTGGCAGCACTACAGCATTCCCAACTGGTACCTCAACTATCATCGCCTGGCCTACCGCAACCGGTTCGCCTTTGTCACCACGCCGCCCTACAGCCTGGGCCTGAGCGCGTGGTGGCTGAAAGCTTCGGAGAAAGCCCAATGATGTCTTTGCGTACGGCACTGCTCGGCAGTCTGTTGCTCTGCACGGCGGCCAACGCCGCCCCGCAACATGCGCTGACCCTCTACGACGAGCCACCCAAGTACCCCGCCACCTTCAAGCACTTCGACTACGTCAACCCCGATGCCCCCAAGGGCGGCACCTTTCGCGAGTCGAGCATGGGCGGTTTCGACAGCCTCAACCCCTACATCAGCAAGGGCGTGCCGGCGGACAATATCAGCCTGATCTACGACACCCTGGCCATGCAGAGCCTGGACGAACCCATCACCGAATACGGCCTGGTGGCCGGCAAGATCGAAAAAGCCCCGGACAACAGCTGGGTGCGCTTCTACCTGCGCCCCGAAGCACGCTTCCACGATGGCCACCCGATCCACGCCGAAGACGTGGTGTTCACCTTCCAGATGCTGATGAAGGAAGGCTCGCCGCTCTACCGCACTTACTACGCCGACGTCGACGAAGTGGTCGCCGAAGACCCGCTGCGGGTGCTGTTCAAGTTCAAGCGCACCAACAACCGCGAATTGCCGCTGATCCTCGGGCAACTGCCGGTATTGCCCAAGCATTGGTGGGCCACCCGCGACTTCACCAAGGGCAACCTGGAAATCCCGCTGGGCAGCGGGCCGTACAAGGTCGCCGAGGTCAAGGCCGGGCGCATGATCCGCTACGAGCGGGTCAAGGACTACTGGGCCAAGGACCTGCCGGTCACCCAAGGTTTCTACAACTTCGATCAGCGCATCACCGACTATTACCGTGACAGCACGGTAGCCCTGGAAGCGTTGAAGGCCGGGCAGTTCGACTACTGGCTGGAGTTCAGCGCAAAGAACTGGGCCAACGCCTACAACATTCCGGCCGTGGCCGAGGGGCGCCTGGTCAAGGAAGAGATCCCCAACGGCAACCCCACCGGCATGCAGGGTTTCGTGTTCAACACACGCAAGCCGATGTTCCAGGACGTGCGCGTGCGCAAGGCCATCAGCCTGTTGCTGGATTTTGAATGGAGCAACAAGCAGCTGTTCAACGGCGCCTACACCCGCACCCGCAGCTACTTCGAGAACTCGGAGATGGCCGCCACCGGCCTGCCCGGCCCGGACGAACTGGCGATCCTCGAACCGCTGCGCGACAAGATCCCCGCCGAAGTCTTCACCCAGGCCTTCGAACCGTCCAAGACCGACGGCAGCGGCATGATCCGCACCCAGCAGCGCGAGGCCTACCAACTGTTGCAGGAAGCCGGCTGGCGCATCGTCGACGACAAGATGGTCGACGCCACCGGCAAACCGGTAAGCATTGAATTTTTGCTGGCGCAGACCGAGTTCGAACGCATCCTGCTGCCCTTCAAGCGCAACCTGGCAGACCTGGGCATCGACCTGGTGATTCGCCGGGTCGACGTCTCGCAATTCGTCAATCGCCTGCGCTCGCGGGATTTCGACATGCTGGTGGGCAGCTTCCCGCAGTCCACCTCGCCGGGTAATGAACAACGCGAATTCTGGAAATCCTCCAGCGCCGACAAGCCCGGCAGCCGCAACTACATGGGCCTCAAGGACCCGGCCGTCGACCAACTGGTCGAAGAACTGATCGACGCCGACTCGCGCAAAAGCCTGATCGCCCATGCCAAGGCCCTGGATCGCGTGTTGCAATTTGGCTACTACGTGATCCCCAACTGGCACATCAAGACCTTCCGCGTGGCGTACTGGGACCATCTCGGTCATCCCAAAGTGCCACCGCGTTATGACGTCGGCACCGCCACCTGGTGGGCCAAACCCGACGTCAAACCTGCCACCACCCTGGACACGAGCGCCGACCCGGCGAGCGGAGGCGATTAAATGCTGGCCTATATCATTCGCCGCCTGTTGCTGATCATCCCCACGTTGTTCGGGATTCTGCTGATCAACTTCGTCATCATCCAGGCCGCCCCGGGTGGCCCGGTGGAGCAGATGATCGCCAAGCTCGAAGGCTTCGAAGGCGCCACCAGCCGCATTGCCGGCGGCGGCGCCGAAGTCGCGGTGGCCGGCTCCAGCTACCGTGGCGCCCAAGGCCTGGACCCGGCGCTGATCAAGGAAATCGAAACCATGTACGGTTTCGACAAGTCGGCACCGGAACGCTTGTGGATCATGGTCAAGAACTACGCCCGGCTGGATTTCGGCGACAGCTTCTTTCGCGACGCCAAGGTCATCGACCTGATCAAGGAAAAGATGCCGGTGTCGATCTCCCTCGGGCTGTGGAGCACGCTGATCATGTACCTGGTCTCGATCCCGCTGGGGATCGCCAAGGCCACGCGACACGGCAGCCACTTCGACGTATGGACCAGCTCGGCGATCATCGTCGGCTACGCGATCCCGGCGTTCCTGTTCGCGATCCTGCTGATCGTGGTGTTTGCCGGCGGCAGTTACTTCGACTGGTTCCCCTTGCGCGGGCTGACCTCCAACAATTTCGATGAGCTGAGCTGGGGCGGCAAGATCCTCGACTACTTCTGGCACCTGGCGTTGCCCATCACCGCGCTGGTGATCGGCAACTTCGCGACCATGACCCTGCTGACCAAAAACAGCTTTCTCGACGAGATCAACAAACAGTACGTGGTCACCGCCAAGGCCAAGGGCCTGACCAACCACCGCGTGCTCTACGGCCATGTGTTCCGCAACGCCATGCTGCTGGTGATCGCCGGTTTCCCCTCGGCGTTCATCGGGATCTTCTTCACCGGCTCGCTGCTGGTGGAAGTGATCTTCTCCCTCGACGGCCTCGGCCTGATGAGCTTTGAAGCCGCGATCAACCGCGACTACCCGGTGGTGTTCGGCACGCTGTTTATCTTCACCCTGCTCGGGCTGGTGGTGAAACTGATCGGTGACCTCACCTACACCCTGGTCGATCCGCGTATCGACTTCGCCAGCCGGGAGCATTGAGATGAATCTGTCCCCCCTCAATCGCCGCCGGTTCGAGCGGTTCAAGGCAAACAAACGTGGCTGGTGGTCGCTGTGGCTGTTCCTGATCCTGTTCGGCCTGAGCCTGGGCGCCGAGCTGATCGCCAACGACAAACCGCTGGTGGTGCATTACGACGGCGACTGGTATTTCCCGGCGCTCAAACGCTACCCGGAAACCACCTTCGGCGGCGAGTTCCCTCTGGAGGCCAACTACAAGAGCCCGTATATCCAGGAGCTGCTCAAGGCCAAGGGCGCGTGGACGCTGTGGGCGCCGATCCCGTTCAGCTATCAGAGCATCAACTACGACCTGAAGGTGCCAGCCCCCGCGCCGCCGTCTTCGGTCAACCTGCTGGGCACCGATGACCAGGGCCGCGACGTCTTGGCGCGGGTGATCTATGGCTTTCGCGTGTCGGTGCTGTTTGCCCTGACCCTGACCGTGCTCAGCTCGATCATCGGCGTGATCGCCGGGGCCCTGCAGGGCTTCTATGGCGGCTGGGTCGACCTGGCCGGGCAACGCTTCCTGGAGATCTGGTCGGGCTTGCCGGTGCTGTACCTGCTGATCATCCTCGCCAGTTTCGTGCAGCCCAACTTCTGGTGGCTGCTGGGGATCATGCTGCTGTTCTCGTGGATGAGCCTGGTGGACGTGGTCCGCGCCGAGTTCCTGCGCGGGCGCAACCTGGAATACGTGCGCGCGGCCAGGGCACTGGGCATGCAGAACGGCGCGATCATGTTCCGCCATATCCTGCCCAATGCCATGGTCTCGACCATGACCTTCATGCCGTTCATCCTCACCGGCGCCATCGGCACCCTGACCGCCCTGGACTTCCTCGGCTTCGGCCTGCCGGCGGGTTCGCCGTCGCTGGGGGAACTGGTGGCCCAGGGCAAATCCAACCTGCAAGCGCCGTGGCTGGGCATGAGTGCCTTTGCCGTGCTGGCGATCATGTTGAGTTTGCTGGTGTTTATCGGCGAGTCCGCTCGCGATGCCTTCGACCCGAGGAAATGAGATGAATCAGGACAATCTGATCGAAGTCCGCGACCTCTGCGTCGAGTTCGTCACCGGCGAGCATCACCACCGCGTGGTGAACCACGTCAGCTTCGACATCAAGCGCGGCGAAACCCTGGCGCTGGTCGGCGAAAGCGGCTCCGGCAAATCGGTGACCGCCCACTCGATCCTGCGCCTACTGCCCTACCCCTTGGCGCGGCACCCCGCCGGCACCATCGAATACGTCGGCCAGGACCTGCTGACCCTCAACGAAAAAACCATCCGGCATATTCGCGGCAACCGCATTGCGATGATCTTCCAGGAGCCGATGACCTCGTTGAACCCGCTGCACTGCATCGAGAAGCAGATCAACGAAGTGCTCGGCCTGCATAAAGGGCTGACCGGCAAAGTCGCGACCCGGCGCACCCTCGAGTTGCTCGAACTGGTGGGCATTCCCGAGCCGCATAAACGCCTCAAGGCGCTGCCCCACGAACTGTCCGGTGGCCAGCGCCAACGGGTGATGATCGCCATGGCCCTGGCCAACGAGCCGGAGCTGTTGATTGCCGACGAACCGACCACCGCCCTCGACGTGACGGTGCAGTTGAAGATCCTCGAGCTGCTCAAGGAACTGCAGGCGCGCCTGGGCATGGCGTTGCTGCTGATCAGCCACGACTTGAACCTGGTGCGGCGCATTGCCCACCGTGTGTGCGTGATGCAACAGGGTTGCATCGTCGAACAAGCCGATTGCGAAACCTTGTTCCAGTCGCCGCAGCACCCTTACACCCAGGAACTGCTCGCCGCCGAACCCAGCGGCGGGCCGGCCGCCACCGCCGTCGGGCCACCGTTGCTGGAAGTGGACGACTTGAAAGTCTGGTTTGCGATCAAGAAAGGCTTTTTGCGCAACACCGTCGATTACGTCAAGGCGGTGGACGGCATCAACTTCAGCCTGCCCCAGGGACAAACCCTGGGCATCGTCGGCGAAAGCGGCTCGGGCAAGTCCACCCTCGGCCTGGCGATCCTGCGCCTGATCGCGAGCAAAGGCGGGATTCGCTTCGAAGGCCAGCAACTCGACCGCCTGACCCAGCAACAGGTGCGCCCGTTGCGCCGGGAAATGCAGGTGGTGTTCCAGGACCCATTCGGCAGCCTCAGCCCGCGCATGTGCGTCAGTGAGATCGTCGGCGAAGGCCTGCGCATTCACAAGATGGGCAGCCCGGCGGAGCAGGAAGCGGCGATTATCGCAGCGCTCAAGGAAGTCGGCCTCGACCCGCAGTCGCGGCATCGCTACCCCCACGAGTTCTCCGGCGGCCAGCGCCAACGCATCGCCATTGCCCGCGCCCTGGTGCTCAAGCCGCGCCTGATCCTGCTCGACGAACCGACCTCGGCGCTCGACCGCACGGTGCAGCGCCAAGTGGTGGAATTACTGCGCGGTTTGCAGGCCAAGTACAACCTGACCTATCTGTTCATCAGCCATGACCTGGCGGTGGTGAAAGCGTTGAGTCACCAGTTGATGGTGGTCAAGCATGGGCAGGTGGTGGAACAGGGCGACGCGCCGACGATTTTCGCCAACCCGCAGCATGCCTATACCCGGCAGTTGCTGGAGGCGGCGTTTCTGGTGCCGACGCCTTACCCAGGGCCGTGACCTATCCGTTCAGCGCGAAAGGATAGGTCGCTCGCCTCAGGCCGCCAGCCCGCGCCCGGCCCGCTCCAGGTTGCGCCACAACCAGCCCGGCAGCACGTCCGGGTCCAGGCTGTCGATCAGGTTCTTCAAGCCCAGCCCCAACTCCGTGTCGCCTTCAATCACCAAGCGACGCCGGAAGAACAAGGTGTCCGGATCTTCCTGGCGACTGGCCAGCAACAAGAACTCGCGCCAGTTACCACTGATGGTCACCTGGGCCTCGGCTTTTTCAGCGATGCGCAAGCCATCCCGCGCCAGCGTCAGGTACCAGCACAGCCCAAGGTCGGGGATGCGCAGGCACATCCAGCGCCCGCGCAGCAGGTCGAAGCCGCCGTCGCGCAACGGCTCGGCCAGGCAGCGGTTGAGGCCTTGCTGCAAGGCCAGGCGCTGCACCCGAAACGGCACGTGGCGCACCAGCGGCAACAAGCGATCGGCGCCCTTGAGCAGCCATTGTTTGCGACTCAACACAGGCCCACCTCCTCGACCCGCAGCATGCCGGCCTGGCCATGCCAATAACCGTTGCAACCGTCGACGCACAACGGCGGCATCGCGCCCTGGCGCACCTGGTCGAACGCCTGGACCACGCCGACCATCCCTTCGGCGCGTGGGCTCAGGCGCAACAGGTCAGCGCCACACGCGACCAGGCCGGGGTAATCGGCGAGCAGGTTGGTGACATCGGCCGACATCGTCTGAATCCCGTTCAAGGTGAACAACGGTTGCCCTTCCTGGCTGGTCAGGGCCATGCCGTCGGGGTAGTTGATGCAACAGAACTGGCAATCGTCCTTGGGCCGGTTTTCCGCGCGGGCGGTGAAGCAACGGGCCGAGTACGCCAGGGGCAAATGCCCATAGGCGAAGATCTCCACTTCGGGCAGCGGCCGGCCGAGTTCGCGCACCTGTTCCAGCACATCGGCGATCAGGCTCTGCGAGCACTCCACCGGCGGCACCCAGCGCTGCATGCCCGCATCGAGCAATTGCACCAGGGCGTGGCCGTTGTACAGGTTGAGCGCCGGGCCGCCGGCAAAGGGCAACTTGCGCTCGATCAGCAACTGCACCGCGCCCATGTCGTTGGCCTCGACCAGCACCTCGCCGTTATCGCACAGGCGGCGCAGGCTCGACAGTTCAGAGGCAGCTTCGATCAAGGTCAGGCTCGACAGCACGATCTGCGCCGGGCTGCACGACTGCAACTCGCGGCCCAGGCCCAACCATTGATCCAGGGAAAACGCGCGGCGTTTGGAGCACACGGTTTCCCCCAGGTAAATCACGTCCAGGGGCAAGCCGGCCATGTCTGAATAGAAGCGCCCCAAGTGTTCCTTATCCCAATAAAACAGCACCGGTCCCAGGCTGAGCTTCATCTGTGTTTCCTCATTGCCATGCGCGATGGTAAGCACCCAGGGTGGTCTGGCTGCCTTCGGAAAGTCCGGCCAGCACCTGGCGCCACTGGTCCTTGACCACAAAATTGGCCGGGGCGCTGCGGTGGGCGTCGAGGGCGGCGCGCCAGACTCGGGTGACTTGTTCCACATAGGCCGGGCTGCGTTGCCGGCCTTCGATCTTCACCGCCTCCACGCCGATGGCGCTGAGTTCGGGCAACAGGTCCAGGGTGTCGAGGCTGGTCGGTTCTTCGAGGGCATGGAAGCGCTTGCCGCCGACCAGGAAGCGGCCTTTGCACAAGGTCGGGTAGCCGGCCGGTTCCTCCGGGGTGTAGCGGTCGATCAGCACTTCACTGAGGCGCGCGCTGAGGCCATCGGCGTCGTCGCTCCAGCGCACCGCCTTGGCCGGTGAGCACACGCCGCACAGGTTGGGCGACTCACCGGTGATATACGACGACAAGTGGCAACGCCCTTCGGCCATGATGCACAGGCTGCCGAAGCCGAACACTTCGATCGGCACCACGCTGCTCGCCGCCACCTGTTTGACCTGGGCCAGCGACAGCACTCGCGGCAGCACCGCGCGGCGGATGCCATAGCGTTCGACGTAGAACTTCAGCGCCGCCGCATGGGTGGCGGAGCCCTGCACCGACAAGTGCAACGCCATCTGCGGATGGTGCGCGGCAGCATAGCCGAGCACACCCGGGTCGCCGGCGATCAGCGCATCCACGCCATGATCGGCCGCACGGTCGACGGCGCGTTGCCAGCGTGACCAGATCTTCGGTTGCGGGTAGGTATTGACCGCCACATACAGCTTGCGCTGGTGCTGGCGGATATGGGCGACGGCGGCGTCGAACTGCTTGTCGTCCATGTTCAGCCCGGCGAAATGCCGGGCATTGGTGTCATCGCGAAAACCGACATACACCGCATCGGCGCCTTGGCGCACCGCGGCTTTCAGCGCAGGCAGGTTGCCTGCCGGGCAGACCAGTTGCATGGAGACTCCTCATTGAAACTCGGCGAAAGACAAGAAAGGCACCGGTGCATCCTTGAGCAGCAGTTGCTCGCGCTCGACAATCACCAGGCCATCGGCCCAGCAGGCGGCAGTGAGCATCGCCGAGCTTTGCTGGGGGTGCAGGACGGCGCGCAATTGCCCATCCGCGCCGGGGCTCAAGCGCGCGCGCAGGTACTGGCGGCGCTTGTTGGGGGTAGGCCATTCAAAACCGGCCGGCACCTGGACCGGCACCGGCAACACGCGCTCGACGCCCTGGGCGCGCAACAGGAACGGGCGCACCACCACCAACGCAGTGATCAGCGCGGCAGACGGGTTGCCGGGCAGGCCGATCCACGGTTTGCCCGCCACTTCGCCAAACGCCAGGGGCTTGCCGGGCTGGATCGCCAGGCGCCAGAAATCCACGCGACCGAGTTCCTGGATGGCTTGTTTGAGATGATCCTCCTCGCCCACCGACACACCGCCGGTGGTCAGCAGCAGGTCGCATTCGGACGACGCGAGGATCAACGCGTCGCGGCTGGCGGCCAACGCGTCGGCCATCACCCCGTAGTCGAGCACCTCCACGCCCCAACCGCGCAATAACGCGGTCACCAGGTGGCGGTTGCTGTTGTAGATCTGCCCCGGCGCCAGCGACTCGCCCGGCTCGCGCAGTTCATCGCCGCTGCTCAGCAGGCACACGCGCAGGGGGCGATAGACCTTGACCCACGGAATGCCGGCCGACGCCAGCAGGCCGACTTCCTGGGCGCGCAGGCGCTGGCCGACACGCAACAGGCGTTGCCCGCGCTGCATTTCTTCACCGCGCTTGCGCACGTGTTCGCCCAGGCGCAGCGGCGGGCACCAGATACGCTGGCCGTAGACGCGGCAACGCTCCTGGGGCACCACGCTGTCGGCGCCGGGCGGCAGCGGCGCACCGGTGAAAATCCGTACTGTCTGCCCGGCCAGTAAAAGCTCATCGCTACTGTGCCCGGCAGCAATCCGCCCGGCCAGCACCAAGTAGCCGCCCTGCTCCGGCACATCGGCGGCGCGCAGGGCGTAGCCGTCCATGGCGCTGTTGTCCCAGCACGGCAGGTCGAGAGGTGAAAACAATTCTTCGGCGATCACCCGACCCGCGGCCTGGCCGAGGGGGATGACTTCGGTGGGCGGCGCAGGTGGCGCCTGCGCCAGCAGTTGCTCGATCGCCTCGTCCACCGGCATCAATTGCCCGCTGTCGCACACGCGGGTGTTCATGACCGCGCCTCGCAGGCGCTGAGCGCTTGTTCGAACTGAGGCTTGAGGTGCGCAACGAAGTTGCACGGGCCGGTGCGGCTGTCCAATTGACTGAGCAGAATCTGGTCCCAGGCAGTACGGCACGCGCCGGGCGAACCGGGCATGCAGCACACCAGCACGCCATTGCTCATGCCCGCCAGGGCGCGGGACTGCAAGGTGGACATGCCGATTTCCGCCAGGGACACCTGGCGGAACAGCTCGCCGAACCCGTCCACTTGTTTATCCAGCAGCGGCAACACCGCTTGTGGCGTGTTGTCGCGAGCGGTGAAGCCGGTGCCGCCGGTCATCAGGATCACTTGCACCTGAGGGTCGGCGATCCACTGCGAAACGCGGGCGCGGATCTGGTAGATATCGTCCATCACCAGGCCACGGTCGATCAGCACATGGCCGGCACCTTCAAGGCGCTCTACCAGGGTCTGCCCGGAGGTATCGGTGTCAAAGGTGCGGGTGTCGCTGATGGTCAGTACGGCGATGTTCAGGGAGACAAAACTGCGTTGGGTCAAATGGGCCATGATCAAGGCTCCAGGCGGGTAAAAAGATGCGCTCAGCCTGCGCCGCAACGGGCGCAGGGCCTATTCCTCGAAGGAGGTACCTCGTCAGGGCGCCAGCCGTGTGCGCTGCCAGGCGCCGTTTCGCAGGCGGTAGTCGAGGCGGTCATGCAGGCGGTCGGGGCGGCCTTGCCAGAACTCGATGCGGCGCGGTTGCAGGCAGTACCCGCCCCAGTGCTCGGGTCGTGGCGGTTGCTGGCCGGCGAACCGCTCGGTGACCTCACGCAGCAAACCTTCCAGCTCGCTGCGGTGGGTCAGCGGCTGACTCTGCGGCGAGGCCCAGGCACCGAGTTGGCTGGCGGCCGGGCGGTCGAGGAAATAGGCGTCCGACAGCGCCGGATCAAGGCGCTCGACCGCGCCTTCAATACGCACCTGGCGCTCCAGGCCGGGCCAGAAAAACGTCATCGCGGCATGGGGGTTGCTCGCCAGCTCCTCGCCCTTGGCGCTCTGGTAATTGCCAAAAAACACAAAACCTTCGGCGCTGAAGCCCTTGAGCAGCAGGATGCGGCAATGGGCGTACCCTTCGCTGTCGACCGTGGCCAGGGCCATGCTGTTGGCCTCGGCGGGAGGCGCTTCGGTCTTGCGCGCCTGGCTCAGCCACTGGCCGAACAACACCAGCGGATCGTCTTGCTCGCCGTCGTCCCGCAGGCCGTAGAGGGTGTAGTTGCGGCGCAGTTGCGCGAGGGACAGGGGCATGGGACGAACCTCCAGAGAATTCGCCACAGTGTGGGAACTGCGCAGGTTTTAGCCCTTGACCGCGATCAACAATCCGCCGCGTCATGGCGCCGCAGGCGGCTCACCACAATGACTTCGCCAGCACCACGATCACCACCATGTGCGCGAGAATGCTGCGCCGTATCCACAGCGCACGCTGGGGGCTCAGGCGCTCGCGGGTCAGCCAGTAGGCCAGCAGCAGGTAGTGCCCGATGATGCTCAGGGCGAGGAAGATTTTCAGGCTCAGGAACAGTCCGAAATGACTGTTCCATGGCAGACCGCGGTAATGCCAGGCCAGGCCGATACCCGCGCCATACAGCAGCACCACCACGCCATGCAGCACCCGCCGCGAACGCCGGGCGATCGCGTGTTCCGCGGTGAAACGCGCCGACCAGGCCAGCTCCTCGCGGGCGCTGTGCCAGATCACCACTTCAAAGAACAGCGTGCCGATAAAGGCGATCGCCGCCAGCAGATGCACGATCAACAACCACGAATACAGCATGCAATGCTCCTAACCGGGGTGCCCGTCGACCCGCGCCCGCCACAACATCGGGCCATCCCGCCACAGGTACAAGCCCAGGCCGACCGACCAGCACAGCCCCGCCAGCCACAAGGCCGCCACGGGCCAGATCAACACCAGTGCCACCCGGCACACAGCCGCCAGGTTCAACAGGGCGAACGCCAGGGTCATCCCGCCCGGTGGCTGCAACGGCCGACCGGTATGGCCCAGGCTGACCCGCGCCACCATCGCCAGGATCAGCCCGGCCATGGCGCCGATCGTCAGCGCATGCACGGCCAGGCTCGGGTTGAGCGGCGCGCCGAAATGCCACAGCGCCATGCCCAGGCAGGCCACGGCCAACCATGCGTAGGCCAGGTGCAGCGACCACAGCAGCGGCACGCGCCACAGGCCACGGTCATGCCAGCGCGCCAGGCGCAGCAAGTGGCCCAGGCCAAGCACAGCGAACAGTACGCCGCTCCACCGGCTGGGGAACACCGCCAGCCCGCTGGCGTAAAGCAACGCCACCAGGATCGAACCGCCCAGCAACACACGGTCCAGCCACGGCCACGGCTTGACCGCATCGACCCGGCCCAGGCCACGTTGGGTGAAGAATGGAATCACCCGACCGCCGATCAGCCCCATCATCGCCGCCACCAGCCATAACCCCGTGAGCACCGCCTGGCGCTCCACGCCTTCGTCATGGGTCAGCAACCCATACAACGCCAACGCGTCTGCCACGGCGAGCAAGCCCAGCACCAGTACGATTGGGTAGTTACGGGTTTGCCTGACCTTCCACAGCGTCCAGCCCATCACCCCGGCCACCGCCAGCGGAAAACTCAGTTCCAGCACCGCCAGCAGCGGCCACGGCAGGTTCAGCAACCAACCCAGGCGCGCCGCCAGCCATAACCCGGCGAGCAACGCCAGGGGCGCGCCGCTGAGGCCGGGGCGGCCGGTCCAGGTCTGCACCGCGGTCAGCAAAAAGCCGGCGATGATCGCCACGCCAAAACCGAACAGCAGCTCATGCCGGTGCCAGGCCAGCCAGCCGCCAGCCGGTTGCCAAGTACCGGTGGCGCCGCCCAGGGCGAACAGCCACAGAGGAATGACCAGCACCGCCAACAGGCAGGCACCGAGGAAAAACGGGCGGAATGCCAGGCGAAACAATGGGGGAATAGCCATGGCCTTGCGTCGATCGAGCACTTGCATAGCACGGCTCCTAAACAGATGAATGCGACAATCTTGCGCTGCAGCCTGCGCTTTGCCCTTGTCGTAGATCAAGCACGCCCGCCACAGACAGGGGAACTTTGCCAGGAAATAACCGCCTGAATCCGGTACGCTCAGCGTTTTTACTCAAGGAGTTAATTCCCATGGCCAAAGCCACTGCCCGTCACATCCTCGTTGCCACCGAAGACAAGTGCAACGAACTCAAGGCCCAGATCGAAGGCGGCGCCGATTTCGCAGAAGTCGCCAAAGCCAATTCCAGCTGCCCATCCAGCCGTCAAGGCGGCGACCTGGGTTCGTTCGGTCCAGGCCAGATGGTTAAAGAATTCGACACCGTCGTGTTCAGCGCCCCGGTCAACACCGTGCAAGGCCCGGTGAAAACCCAGTTCGGTTATCACCTGCTGGAAGTCACCAGCCGTCAGGACTGATTCAGTCCACGCTGATGCTTGAAACAACGGCCCGCCTTTTGGTGGGCCGTTGTGCATGGGATGACTGGCGATGCTCAGGCCGTTAGCGTACAAATCCCTATTCTCCTTCACCCGGCGCTCAAGGCAGATAATGCGACTGGCTTTTTCGACTCTATTCAGCTCCACCCTGGCCCTGCTGCTGGCCAGCACCGCTGTGATCGCGGCCCCGCAAACCTACCTGACCGTGTATGGCGAACCGGCCAAATATGGCGCCGGCTTCAGCCATTTCGACTACGCCAACCCCAACGCGCCCAAGGGCGGCAGCCTGCGGCGTTCGGCCATCGAAATCGGGCGCTTCGACCATGTGCTGCCCTATATCGACAAAGGCATCGGCGTGTCCCAGATCGACGGCTGGCTCTACTCGCCCCTGGCCCTGCGCTCCCTGGACGAGCCGTACACGGTCTACGGCCTGGTCGCCGAGAAGATGGAACGCGCGGACGACGGCCTGTCGCTGCGCTTCTACCTCAACCCCAAGGCCCGTTTTGCCGATGGCACACCGATCACCGCCGAAGACGTGCGCTACAGCTTCGATTTGCTGATGACCCAGGGCAGCCTGCGCTTTCGCACGCTGTTCGCCGACGTCAAACACGTCGAAGTCGAAGGCGAACGCCAGGTGCGCTTCGATTTTTCCAGCGATGAAAACCGCACCCTGGCGCTGGATATCGCCACCCTGCCGGTGTTCCCCGAGCACTGGTGGAAAACCCGCGACTTCGCCAACGGCGGCGGCTATGAAGCGCCGCTGGGCAGCGGCCCGTATAAGGTCAGTAAGATCGACGCGGGCAGCACCATCACCTTTACCCGCAACCCTGACTGGTGGGGCAAGGACTTGCCGGTCAGCCGTGGCCTGTACAACTTCGATCACCTGAGCCTGGAATATTTTGGCGACACCGAAGTGGCGCGCCAGGTGCTGCGTGGCGGCGCGTATGATTTCAACCGCGAGTTCTCCGCCACCGGCTACTCCATCGGCTACAACGGCCCGGCGCTGGATGACGGCCGCCTGCAACGCGCGCACCTGGCCAAAGAGATGCCGCAACCGGCCCAGGGCTACGTGTTCAACGTGCAGAACCCGATGTTCAAGGACCGTCGCGTGCGCCAGGCCCTGGCGATGCTGTGGGATTTCGAATGGGCCAACCGGCAGATGATGCGCAACCTGTACATCCGCCAGCAGAGCTACTTCTCCAATAGCCCGCTGGCTGCGAGCGAATTGCCGACCCCGGAAGAGCTGGCGATCCTCGAACCCCTGCGCGGCCAGGTGCCCGACGAGGTGTTCAGCCAGGTCTTCAAAGCGCCGGTCACCGACGGCAGCGGCATGATCCGCGACAAGCAACTGCAAGCCCTGGCCCTGCTGGAAGAAGCCGGCTGGAAACCCAAGGGCGACAAGCTGGTCAACGCCGCGGGCGAGCCGCTGGAGTTCACCTTCCTCAATGCCCAGGCCGGCATGGAGCGTCTGTTGCTGCCGTACAAGCGCAACCTGGCACAGATCGGCATCACCCTGAACATCCGCCGCATCGACTCCTCGCAGTACGTCAACCGGCTGATGACACGGGACTACGACATGATCGTCACCGGTTTCCCGGTCACCACCTCGCCGGGGATGGAGCTGTACAACTACTTCGGCTCCGCCGCCGCGTTCGACCCGGGCGCCAACAACTACACAGTGCTCAAGGACCCGGCCGTCGACAGCCTGATCAAGGGCCTGGTGAAAGCCAACACCCAGGCGCAGATGCTCACCTACGCCCACGCCCTGGACCGGGTGCTGCAATGGAACTACCTGTGGATCCCCAATTACTACCCGCCCGGCACGTCCGCCGCGTGGTGGAACCGCTTCGGCCGCCCGGCGATCGAGGCGAAGAATGACGAAGCCCTGGAAACCTGGTGGGAAATCAGCCCCACGCCACTGACGAACGCACAAATGAGCGCGGAGCTTAAAAAACGCGGAGGGATGCGCTGATGTTTGCCTATATCGTGCGGCGCCTGCTGTTGATCATCCCGACGCTGGTGATCATCCTGCTGGTCAATTTCGTGATCGTGCAGGCCGCGCCCGGCGGGCCGGTGGAACAGGCGATCGCCCACCTGCAAGGGATCGGCGGCGGCGGCATCGGCGGTTCCGCCGGCGAAGGCCTCGGCAGCAGCTCGCGGGCCAGCCGCGGCCTGGACCCGAAACTGATCAAGGACATCGAAAAACAATACGGCTTCGACAAGCCGGCACCGGAGCGCCTGTGGCTGATGCTCAAGAGCTACGCCCGGCTGGACTTCGGCAACAGCTTTTTTCGCGGCGCGACCGTCACCGACCTGATCCTGGAAAAGATGCCGGTGACCATCTCCCTCGGCCTGTGGGCCACGCTGATCACCTACCTGGTGTCGATCCCATTGGGCATTCGCAAGGCAGTGCGCCATGGCAGCAGCTTCGATGTGTGGAGCAGCACCGCCATCGTGATCGGCTATGCGATGCCGGCGTTCCTGTTTGCGATGTTCCTGATCGTGGTGTTCGCCGGCGGCACGTCGCTGAACTGGTTCCCGGTGCGCGGCCTGGTCTCGGAAAACTTCGACGAACTGAGCACGGTGGGCAAGATCGCCGACTACTTCTGGCACCTGGTCCTACCGGTCACGGCGCTGGTGATTGGCGGGTTCGCCACGCTGACCATTCTGACGAAAAACTCGTTCCTCAATGAGATCACGCGCCAATACGTAGTCACCGCCCGCGCCAAAGGCTTGAGCGAACGGCAGGTGCTGTACGGGCATGTGTTCCGCAATGCGATGCTGCTGGTGATCTCGGGGATTCCCCAGGCGTTTATCAGCGTGTTCTTTGCCGGCTCGCTGCTGATCGAGGTGATCTTTTCCCTCGACGGCCTCGGGCGCATGAGCTACGAAGCCGCGGTGTCCCGCGACTACCCGGTGGTGTTCGGTTCGCTGTTTATCTTCACCCTGTTCGGCCTCTTGATAAAACTGATCGGCGACCTCTGCTACACCCTGGTGGACCCGCGTATCGACTTCGCCGCGAGGAACGCCTGATGTTCAATCTATCTCCCGTGGCCCGTCGGCGTTTCGAGCGGTTCAAGAAGAACCGCCGCGGCTGGTGGTCACTGTGGCTGTTTATCGGCCTATTCATCCTGACCCTGGGCGGCGAGTTGATCGCCAATGACAAGCCCTTGGTGTTGAGCTTCAAGAACGAGCTGTATTTTCCAGTGTTCAAGCGCTACACCGAGCAGCAGTTCGGCGGGCAATTGCCGTTCCAGGCCGACTATCGCAGCGACTACGTGCAGAAGCTGATCAAGCAGGACGGCGGCTGGATGCTGTTCCCGCCAGTGCCGTTCAGCGACGACACGCCCAACTACGAACTGACCCGCCCGGCCCCCAGCCCGCCCTCGGCGGTGAACTGGCTGGGCACCGACGACCAGTCGCGCGACGTGGTGGCGCGGGTGATCTTCGGCGCGCGGGTGTCGATCCTGTTTGCCCTGGCTCTCACCGCGATCAGTGCGAGCATCGGCATCGCCGCGGGCGCGTTGCAGGGTTACTACGGCGGCTGGGTCGACCTGATCGGTCAGCGGGTGCTGGAAGTGTGGTCAGGGTTGCCGGTGCTGTACCTGCTGATCATCCTGTCCGGTTTTGTCGAACCGAACTTCTGGTGGCTGCTGGGGATCATGGCACTGTTTTCCTGGCTGGCCCTGGTGGACGTGGTGCGCGCCGAGTTTCTGCGCGGGCGCAACCTGGAGTACGTCAAGGCGGCGCGGGCGTTGGGTTTGAGCGACGCCAAGATCATGCGCCGACACATCCTGCCCAATGCCATGACGGCCACCCTGAGCTACCTGCCGTTTATTTTGACCGGCGCGATTTCCACCTTGAGCGCCCTGGATTTCCTCGGCTTCGGCATGCCGGCGGGCAGCGCGTCGCTGGGTGAGTTGATCGCCCAGGGCAAGCAGAACCTGCAAGCGCCATGGCTGGGCCTGACGGCGTTTTTCACCTTGGCGCTGATTCTGTCGCTGCTGGTATTTATCGGCGAGGCGTTGCGCGATGCCTTCGACCCCCGTGCATGAGTGAGTCTGTATGAGCGACAACCTGATCGAGATCCGCGACCTCTGCGTCGCCTTCAGCGGCCAGACCGTGGTGCGTAACCTGAGCCTGGATGTGCGCCCCGGCGAGTGCCTGGCGCTGGTCGGCGAGTCGGGCTCGGGCAAGTCGGTGACGGCCCTTTCGATTCTGCAACTGCTGCCCGAAGCCGGCACGCAAACCAGCGGCTCCGTGCGCTATCGCGGCCAAGAGTTGATCGGCGCACCGGCGGCCACCCTGCAAAAGCTGCGTGGCGACCGCATCGCCATGATCTTCCAGGAGCCGATGACCTCCCTCAACCCGCTGCACAGCATCGAAAAGCAGATCGGCGAAACCCTGCTGTTGCACAAAGGTATGGGCGGCAAAGCAGCACAGGCGCGCATCATCGAGTTGCTCGATCTGGTCGGCCTCCAGAACCCCCAGGAACGGCTCAAGGCCTATCCGCACCAACTCTCCGGCGGCCAGCGCCAACGCGTGATGATCGCCATGGCCCTGGCCTGCGAGCCGGAACTGCTGATCGCCGACGAGCCCACCACCGCGTTGGACGTGACCGTGCAGCGCAAGATCCTGTTGCTGCTCAAATCCTTGCAGCAACGCCTGGGCATGTCGCTGCTGCTGATCAGCCACGACCTCAACCTGGTGCGCAGCATGGCGCAGCGCGTGTGTGTGATGCATACCGGCGAGATCGTCGAACAGGCCGACTGCGAAACCTTGTTCAACGCGCCACAACACCCCTACAGCCGCTTGCTGCTCGACGCTGAACCGGCGGGCGAGGTGCTGTGCGGCGAAACGCGCGAAACGGTGTTGCAGGTCGACGACCTGAGCGTGCAATTCCCCCTCGGCGGCGGCCTGTTTCAGCGCAAGACCTACCTGCGCGCGGTGGACGGCATCAGCCTCAGCGTGCAGCGCGGCAAGACGCTGGGCATCGTCGGCGAGTCGGGCTCGGGCAAATCCACCCTGGGCCAGGCGATCCTGCGCCTGCTGGACTCCACCGGCAGCATCCGCTTCCAGGGCGTCGCCCTCGACGCGCTCAACCACAAACAGATGCGCCCGTGGCGCAAACAGATGCAGGTGGTGTTCCAGGACCCTTACGGCAGCCTCAGCCCGCGCATGTCGGTGCAGCAGATCATCAGCGAAGGCCTGGAAGTCCACGCACCGTGCAGCCTCGCCGAGTGTGACGCGCAGGTGATCCAGGTACTCAAGGACGTCGGCCTCGACCCGGCCAGCCGGTATCGTTACCCCCACGAGTTTTCCGGTGGCCAGCGCCAACGCATTGCCATCGCCCGCGCGCTGGTGCTCAAGCCGGCGCTGATGCTGCTCGACGAACCCACCTCGGCCCTCGACCGCACGGTGCAGAAGCAAGTGGTAGCGTTGCTGCGCGAGCTGCAGGACAAATACGGCCTGACCTACCTGTTCATCAGCCATGACCTGGCCGTGGTGCGCGCCATGGCCCACGACATGATCGTGATCAAGGACGGCAAGGTGGTGGAGCGCGGCGCCAGCCATGATGTGTTTGAATCGCCGCAACACCCGTACACCCAGGAACTGCTGGCCGCCGCACACATCCCCTTGTAGGAGCGAGCTTGCTCGCGAAAAGCGCAAGGACACCGCGTTCAACCAGCAGGCCCGCGTCATCGTTAACGTTTTTCGCGAGCAAGCTCGCTCCTACAGGATTCTGCACGCATGAACACCAGCCTCAAGGACTACCAACAGGTTCGCGGCCTGGCCATCCAGTCGCTGTTCGAGATCATCGAGCAGTCCAGCGAAGGCACGGTGATTGTCGACCGCGACGCGAACATCGTGTGGATGAACGAGCGCTACGCCAAGCGCTTCGGCCTCAAGAGCGCCGACGAAGCCATCGGCCAACCCTGCGAACAGGTCATCGCCAACAGCCTGTTGCGCCAGGTGGTGCGCAACGACCAGCCGATCCTGCTGGATATCCAGGACACGCCCAAAGGCCCGTTGGTGGTGATGCGCCTGCCGATCCACAACGACGCCGGCGCGGTGATCGGCGCCATCGGCTTTGCGCTGTTCGATGAGCTGCGCAACCTGTCGCCGCTGATCGAGCGTTACCTGAGCATGCAGCAAGAGCTGGCGTCCACCCGCTCGCTGCTGCGTTCACGCCAGAGCAAGTACACCTTTGCGCACTTTATCGGCACCAGCGCCACCAGCCTCGAAGTCAAACGCCGCGCACGGCGCAGTGCGAGTGCCGAGTCGCCGGTGTTGCTGCTCGGCGAAACCGGCACCGGCAAGGAGTTGCTGGCCCAGGCGATCCACGGCGCCTCGACGCGGGCGCACAAGGCATTTGTCAGTATCAACAGCGCGGCCATTCCCCATGACCTGCTCGAAGCCGAGTTCTTCGGCACCGCGCCCGGCGCGTTTACCGGCGCCGACCGCAAAGGCCGCCCCGGCAAGTTGCAGATCGCCCAGGGCGGCACGCTGTTTCTCGATGAAATCGGCGACATGCCCCTGCCGCTGCAAAGCAAGCTGTTACGGGTGTTGCAGGAGAAGGAATACGAACCGGTCGGCTCCAACGAGATGCGGCACAGCGACGTGCGGGTGATCGCCGCCACGTCCATGGACCTGGAAGCGGCGATCAAACGCGGCGAGTTTCGCGCCGACCTGTATTACCGGCTGAATGTGCTGCCGATCCAGGTGCCGCCGTTGCGCGAACGCCTGGAGGATATTCCGGCGCTGAGCGAAGCGATCCTCGAAGACCTGCGCAGCCACCACGAACTGGACCGCGAGGCCCTGGCGTTGTTGGCGCGGCATGCATGGCCGGGGAATATCCGCGAACTGCGCAACGTGCTGGAACGCGCGGCGTTGTTGAGCGATGACCGGGTGTTGGGCGCGGCTGAGATTCGCGCCGCGATCGGCACGTTCAGCCCGGTGGCGCACGAGGCGATGGAAACGCTCGAAGGCGAGACGTTCGCGGCGGCGCGGGAGCGCTTCGATCGGCAGTTGATCACGGCGGCGCTCAAGGCCTGCGGCGGGAATGTGGTGGACGCGGCCCAGCGCTTGGGGCTGGGCAGGTCGACCTTGTACAAGAAAATGGTCGTGCTGGGCCTGGCAACATCTCAATAAAGAGACAAAATTCTCAAAACAAAGACAATCTTTGTGGGAGGGGGCTTGCCCCCGATGGCAGTGCCTCAGTCAGCCTATTCTTTACAGATCCACCGCTATCGGGGGCAAGCCCCCTCCCACCTTTGATGTGCTTTTGTCTCAGAATTGAGACCAGATCTGAAAAGCTTGTTCATGGATACAATAATATCTATTTATTTCAATAGGTTATGAACATGGCACGCATCTCGCTATAGCCCTCCTCCAACGCATCACCCCACAAAAATAACAATCTGATGGAGACACACCATGAGTGTGATCATTGCCTTGGCAGCCCTCGCGCTGCTGATGCTGGCTGCCTACCGTGGCTACAGCGTCATCTTGTTTGCCCCCATCGCCGCCCTCGGCGCTGTCCTGCTCACCGACCCGTCCGCGGTCGCCCCGGCGTTTACCGGGGTGTTCATGGAGAAAATGGTCGGTTTCATCAAACTGTATTTTCCGGTGTTCCTGCTCGGTGCCGTGTTCGGCAAGCTGATCGAGCTGTCGGGTTTCTCGCGCTCGATCGTGGCGGCCGCAATCCGCTTGCTCGGCACGCGCCAGGCGATGCTGGTGATCGTGCTGGTCTGCGCCCTGCTCACCTACGGCGGCGTGTCGCTGTTCGTGGTGGTGTTTGCGGTGTACCCGTTCGCGGCGGAGATGTTCCGCCAGAGCGACATCCCCAAGCGCCTGATCCCGGCGACCATCGCCCTCGGCGCGTTCTCGTTCACCATGGACGCGCTGCCCGGCACGCCGCAGATCCAGAACATCATCCCCAGCACGTTCTTCAACACCACCGCCTGGGCTGCGCCGTGGCTGGGGCTGATCGGCACGATCTTCGTGTTCTGCACCGGCATGCTCTACCTGGCGCGCCAGCGCAACAAGGCGCAACGGGCCGGTGAAGGCTACGGCACCGAACTGCGCAACGAGCCGGAAACCGCCGAGAACCTGAGCCTGCCCAACCCCTGGATCGCGCTGTCGCCGCTGCTCCTGGTGGGCGTGATGAACCTGCTGTTCACCCACTGGATCCCGCAGTGGTACGGCAAGACCCACAGCCTCAGCCTGCCGGGCATGAGCGCGCCGGTGACCACCGAAATCGCCAAGCTCACCGCGATCTGGGCGGTGCAGGCGGCGTTGCTGGTGGGCATCGTCATGGTGCTGGTGTTCGGCTGGTCGGCGATCAAAAGCAAGCTCGCCGAAGGCAGTAAGAGCGCGGTCAGCGGTGCGCTGCTGGCGGCGATGAACACCGCCTCGGAATACGGCTTCGGTGCGGTGATCGCCTCGCTGCCGGGCTTTCTGGTGCTGGCGGACTGGCTCAAGGGCATCCCCAACCCGCTGGTCAACGAAGCGATTACGGTGACGCTGCTGGCCGGTATCACTGGCTCGGCGTCCGGCGGCATGAGCATCGCCCTGGCGGCGATGTCCGAGAGTTTCATTGCGGCGGCCCATGCGGCGAATATTCCCCTCGAAGTGCTGCACCGGGTCGCGGCCATGGCCAGCGGCGGCATGGACACCCTGCCCCACAACGGCGCGGTGATCACCTTGCTGGCGGTCACCGGGCTGACCCACCGCGAAGCCTACAAGGACATCTTCGGCATCACGATCATCAAGACCCTCGCGGTGTTCGTGGTGATCGGTACTTTCTACGCCACCGGCATTGTGTGAGGTTTTCATGACGAACTTGAACGGCAAGACCGCCCTGGTCACCGGCTCCACCAGCGGTATCGGCCTGGGCATAGCGCTGAGCCTGGCCGAGGCCGGCGCCAACCTGATCCTCAACGGCTTCGGCGACGCCAGCGCGGTGATCGCCCAGGTACAGGCGTTCGGCGGCAAGGTCGGGCATCACCCGGCGGACGTCAGCGACCCGGCGCAGATCGCCGACATGCTCGCCTACGCCGAGCGCGAATTCGGCGGCGTGGATATTCTGGTCAACAACGCCGGCATCCAGCATGTGGCGGCGGTGGACGAGTTTCCGGTGGAGCGCTGGGATGCGATCATCGCGATCAACCTGTCGTCGGTGTTCCACAGCACGCGCCTGAGCCTGCCGGGCATGAAGGCCAAGGGCTGGGGGCGCATCGTCAATATCGCCTCGGTGCATGGCCTGGTGGGTTCGGTGGGCAAGGCCGCCTACGTCGCGGCCAAGCACGGCGTGATCGGCCTGACCAAGGTGGTCGGCCTGGAAACCGCCACCAGCAACGTGACCTGCAACGCGATCTGCCCCGGCTGGGTGCTGACGCCGCTGGTGCAGAAGCAGATCGATGATCGCGCGGCCAATGGTGTCGACCCGCAGCAGGCGCAACATGATTTACTGGCAGAGAAGCAGCCGTCGCTGGAGTTCGTCACCCCGCCGCAACTGGGTGAGCTGGTGTTGTTTTTGTGCAGCGAGGCCGGTGCCCAAGTGCGCGGCGCGGCATGGAACATCGATGGTGGTTGGCTGGCCCAATAGACCAAACACAGAAAATCCAATGTGGGAAGGGGCTTGCCCCCGATGGCAGTGGGTCAGTACCGCATGTGCTAGCTGATACTCCGCCATCGGGGGCAAGCCCCCTCCCACATTGGAACGCTATTGTTTGAGACCTGTACAAGAATAAGAGACGTGCTTATGTCCGAGATCCTCTGGCAACCCTCCCCCGAACGCATCCGCCACACCCGGATGGACCAGTTCCGGCGCTTTATCAATCAGCGCTACAGCGTGCAGCTCGACGACTACCCGGCGTTGCACCAGTGGAGCATCGACCAGCGCCCCGACTTCTGGCAGGCGATCGTGACGTTTTTCGACGTGCAGTTTCGCAGCCCGCCCAGCGCGGTATTGATCGAAGGCGCCGCGATGCCCAGCGCCGAGTGGTTCCCCGGCGCGACCCTGAACTTTGCCGAGCACCTGCTGCGCCGTCGCGACGCTCACCCTGCCGTGGTCGCCATCAGCGAAGACGGCCAGCGCGAGCAACTGAGCTACGCCGAACTGGCCGCCCACGTCGCCGGCCTGCAACGCAGCCTGCGGGCGGCCGGGGTCGGGCTGGGCGATCGGGTTGCCGCGTGCATGCCCAACACCTGGCAAACCCTGGTCGGCATGCTGGCCACCACCAGCCTGGGCGCGATCTGGTCGTGCTCATCGCCGGACTTCGGCACCCAAGGCGTGATCGACCGTTTCGGCCAGATCGAGCCCAAGGTGCTGATCGCCTGCGCCGGTTACCGCTACGCCGGCAAAACCATCGACCAGAGCGCCAAGCTCAACGAGATCCTCGAACGCCTGCCGTCCCTGCAGCACCTGATCGTCGTGCCGTATGCCCGGCCCCAGGCGCGGGTCGAGGACTATCGGAGCGACGCCAATGTCGCGCTGTGGAGTGACTTCTACCAACCCGGCGGCACGCCTGAGTTCGTCGCGGTGCCGTTCGACCATCCGCTGTATATCCTCTATTCCAGCGGCACCACCGGCGTGCCCAAATGCATCATCCACGGCACCGGCGGCGTGCTGCTCACCCACCTCAAGGAGCACGGCCTGCATGCGGACCTGTCCCGCGAGGATTGCCTGTTCTACTACACCACCTGCGGCTGGATGATGTGGAACTGGCTGGTTTCGGTACTCGCGCTCGGCGCCACCGCCGTGCTGTATGACGGCTCGCCATTTCACCCTGGCCCCGAGCGCTTGATCGACCTGATCGACGCCGAACGGATCAGCGTGTTCGGCACCAGCCCCAAGTTCCTCGCCACCCTGGAAAAAGCCGGCCTGCAGCCGCGCCTGAGCCATGACCTGAGCAGCCTCAAGGGCCTGATTTCGACTGGCTCGCCGCTGTCGCCGCAGAGCTACGACTACGTGTACCGCGAGATCAAGGCCGAGGTGTGCCTGTCATCGATGTCTGGCGGCACCGATATCGTCTCCTGCTTCGTCATCGGCAACCCGGTGCTGCCGGTACGCCGCGGCGAAATGCAATGCAAGGGCCTGGCGATGGCCATCGAGGTGTGGGACGACCAGGGGCGGCCGTTGCTCGGTGAAAAAGGCGAACTGGTGTGTACCCGGCACTTCCCCGCCATGCCCATCGCCCTGTGGAACGACCCGCAGCAGAAAAAGCTGCGCGCCTCCTATTTCAGCCAATTCCCCGGCGTGTGGGCCCAGGGCGACTACGCCGAACAGCGGCCCAACGGCAGCCTGCTGATTCACGGGCGCTCCGACGCGGTGCTCAACCCCGGCGGCGTGCGGATCGGCACCGCCGAGATCTATCGGCAGGTGGAAAAAGTCCCGCAGGTGCTGGAAAGCCTGGCCATTGGCCAACGCTGGCAAGACGATGTGCGAGTCGTGCTGTTCGTGCGACTCGACGACGGCGTCGAACTGGATGACGCCCTCGAACAGCAGATCCGCCAGGTGATCCGCGCCAATACCACACCACGCCATGTACCGGCGAAGATCCTCGCTGTCAGCGATATCCCGCGCACCATCAGCGGCAAGATCGTCGAACTGGCGGTGCGCAATGTGGTACACGGCGAACCGGTGAAAAACACCGACGCGCTGGCCAACCCGGAGGCCCTGGCACAGTTTCGCGACCGGCCTGAGCTGGCGCTTTAAGATGAAAGGTTTCAGCGCCAACGCACTCATTTGCAGAAAAAAACCCAATGCATGCTATTTTTCGGGGGTAGTCACCCACCGCTATCCCACCGGATAATCGCTGTTGTCATTTTTCAAAGCGTTACGCTCAGGGCTTTTTATGAAGGAAACATCCACCGGTAGCGAAGCCGCCGCATTGATTGCGCGGCTGGACTGGGCCAAAAGCCCCCTCGGTGAGGCCAATGATTGGCCGCAAAGCCTGCGTACCGCCGTGGATATCGTCGTCCACTCGCCGATGCCGATGCAGCTGTTGTGGGGCCGCGAACTCATCCAACTCTACAACGACGCCTTCGCCCTGCTGGCGGGCAACAAGCACCCCGACGCGATGGGCCAGCCGGCGCACCAGACCTGGCCGGAATTGCACAGTTTCACCGCGCCGATCTATGACGCGGTCTTCAGCGGCCAGGTGCGCTCCTTCAGTGAGCAGCGCTTTGTGCTGCAACGCAACCAGCGCGACACCGAGATCTGGCTCGACCTGACCTACAGCCCGATCCGCGATGAACGTGGCAGCGTCGCCGGCATCCTCGTCACCGCCATCGAAACCAACGAACGCCGCCAGTTCACCCAGGAACTGCAACAGCGCTCCGAAGCCAGCCTCAAAGCCCAGCAAAGCACCGAGCAACGCCTGCGCCACCTCAACGAAAACCTCGAAGAGCGTGTGGCCCAGCGCACCCTGGCACTGGCCGAGGCCAACCAGCGCCTGCAAAACGAGATGGTCGAACGCGAACGCGCCGAAGACGCCCTGCGCCACGCGCAGAAGATGGAAGCGGTGGGCCAACTCACCGGCGGCATCGCCCATGACTTCAACAATATGCTCACTGGCATCATCGGCAGCCTGGACCTGATGCAACGCTACATCGCCGCCGGGCGCAGCGACGACATCGGCCGCTTTGCCGACGCCGCCGTGGCCTCCGCCCATCGCGCCGCCGCCCTCACCCACCGCCTGCTGGCGTTCTCGCGGCGCCAGTCACTGGACCGCCGCCCGCTCGACCCGAACCAGTTGGTGGCCTCGCTGGAAGACTTGTTCCAGCGCACCAAGGGCGCGCACATCACGCTCAAGGTGCAACTGGGCCACGATATCTGGCCGGTGAACAGCGACGCCAGCCAGCTGGAAAACGCCCTGCTCAACCTGGTGATCAACGCGCGGGATGCCATGCCCGATGGTGGCGAACTGCTGATCGAAACCGCCAACAGCTACCTCGACGGCACCGACATCACCACCCCGGAACCGGTCAAGGCCGGTGATTACGTGATGCTCGGCGTGCGCGACAACGGCACCGGCATGGCGCCGAAAATCCTGGCCAAAGCCTTCGATCCGTTTTTCACCACCAAGCCCATCGGCCAGGGCACCGGCCTGGGGCTGTCGATGATCTATGGCTTCGCCCAGCAATCCGGCGGCCATGTGACCCTCCACAGCGAACCGGGCCAGGGCACCTGCGTGCGCTTGTATCTGCCGCGCCTGCACGGCACTTCCCTGGCAAGCAGCTTGCCGGCCAGCCTCAGTGAGGCCGCGCCCGTGGCCCTGGCCGGGGAGGCTGTGGTGGTGGTCGAGGACGACCCGGCGGTCCGCATGCTGGTGGTCAATGTCCTCGATGAACTGGGCTATACCGCGCACCAGGCCGCGGATGCACGCACCGCCTTGCCGCTGCTGGAATCAGACTTGCGCGTGGATTTGCTGGTGACCGACGTCGGCCTGCCGGGCATGAACGGCCGGCAACTGGCGGAAATCGCCCGTCAGCACCGCCCGGGCCTGCGCATCCTGTTCATGACCGGTTATGCGGAAAAAGCCGCCGAACGCCAAGGCTTTCTGGAAGACGGCATGGACATGGTGGCCAAGCCGTTTTCCATCGACGTGCTCGCCACCAAAATCCGCAGCATGATCAGCGTCGACGATCCAGTTCAGGCATAATCGCGCGCCGTCGCACACCCCGGTAGAGAACCATGAAAGCCCAAGCCCGCCATATCCTGGTGAAAACCAGTGAAGAAGCCGAACAGCTCAAGCAGCGCATCGCCAAGGGCGAAGCGTTCGATGTGCTGGCCAAGAAGTACTCCACCTGCCCGTCCGGCAAGCGCGGCGGCGATCTGGGCGAGATCCGGCCGGGGCAGATGGTCGGCGCGATTGATGCGGTGATCTTCAAGAAGCCGCTGCGGGTGGTGCATGGGCCGGTCAAGAGCAAGTTTGGGTATCACTTGGTGCAGGTGTTTTATCGGGATTGAGGGGTTGGCTTTAGGGCGCTATCGGGGGCAAGCCCCCTCCCACATTCGACCGCATTGCGCTCACTGTGGGAGGGGGCTTGCCCCCGATCCGCCGCAGGCGGCCATTCACCCCCTATCTAGGAATCAACGCCCCCGGCACCTGGATCACCCGGCTCGCCAACCGATGCCCGGCCAAGGCCGCCTCTTGCGGCGAGCCGCCCTTGAGCCGACTGGCCAGGTACGCCGCGCTGAACGAGTCCCCCGCCGCCGTGGTGTCTACCACCGTCTCGACCTTCAACGCCGGCACGACAAAACGCTGGCCTGCGCAACGAATCAAACAGTCCTCGGCACCGCGCTTGAGCACGACTTCCCCGACTGCCGGGTACGCCGCGAACACCTGTTCGCTGTCGGCATGACCAAACAACGCGCGCTCGTCATCCTCGGTCAGCAAGGCCATATCCACCTCGGCCAACACTTTGTGATAGGCCGCACGCGCCGCCTCGATACTCGCCCACAAACGCGGCCGGTAGTTGTTGTCGAACACCACCCGGCCGCCGCGCCGACGGGTTTCGATCAAGGCCTGCAACAAGCGCTCGCGCCCGACTTCACCGAGCACCGCCAGGGTGATGCCGCTGAAATACACCACGTCATAGCCCGGCAACGCTGCCAGGATCGGTGCGGCGGCGGGCGTGGTGAAGCAGTCGCGCACGGCCGCTTCGTTGCGCCAGTAGAGGAATTTGCGCTCGCCGTTGGCGTCGGTCTGGATGCAGTACAACCCCGGCAACCGCCCGGGCAGGCGCTGGACCATGCTCAGGCCCAGGCCTTCGTCGGTCCACTGTTGGCACATAGCGTCGCTGAAGCTGTCATCGCCCAGGGCGGTGACGTAGTCGACGTGGCCGAGCGCCCCCAACTCGCGGCGCAGGTACACCGCGGCGTTCAGGGTGTCGCCGCCGAAGCTCTGGTGCAGGCTGCCGTCGGCGCGGTGTTGCAGTTCGATCATGCATTCGCCGATGAGGGCGATGCGGGGTGTGGTGTTCATGCCTGTTGTCTCCGGTGCGGCTGATGGCCCCTTCGCGGGCGAGCCCGCTCCTACCTTTGAATGTGTTCACACATCCAAAGGGCGCAGCGGGTTTGCCCGCGATGGAGGCGACGCGGTCTAGAAGCAGGTATGCAGTGACTCGATCACCTGCAGTTGCTCATCCACCAGGCAACCGACCTGCCACTTGTCGAACGTCAGGCACGGGTGGGAAGTGCCGAAGGAAATAATGTCGCCGATGCGCAGCTCAACCCCCGGCGCGACGCTCATGAACGCATGCTGGTCCATCACCGCGGTGACCTTGCACGCGCTCACATCATCGCCTTGCGCCGGCACGATCCCGGCCTTGTAGCGCTTGAGCGGCACCGGCAAACCGGCGTCGTAGGCCACATCGCGCTTGCCCAGGGCGACCACCGCGAAGCCAGGCTCAGGCAACGATTGCACGTGGGCCCAGACTTCCAGCGCCGGGAGCAGGCCTTCGCTGAGGTCGCTGCGTCGGTCGAGCACGCAGCATTGCGCGTCTTTGTAGATGCCATGGTCATGGGCCACGTAGCTGCCGGGACGCAGCACGCTGAGGAAACGCCCGGCGGCGTTTTGCGCCTCGAAGGACTCGGCGATCAGGTCATACCAGGCCGACCCCGACGCGGTGACGATGGGCTTGGCCAGGTCGAACGAGCCGTTGTTCTGCAGGTCCACCGCCAGGCGCACCAGGCTCGCGGCGAAGTCGCGGATGCCAGTGATGGCGTGTTCGCCGTGGATCACGCCTTCGTAGCCTTCGATACCGGTCAGGGCCAGCGCCGGCTGGGCCTTGATCGCCGTGGCCAGGTCGCGCACCTCTTGCTCGCTGCGGCAACCGCAACGGCCGCCGACCACGCCGTACTCGATCATCACGTTCAGGCGCAGGCCACGGGCGGCGAAGAACAGGCCCAGGTCGGCGACGTTGTCCGGGTGGTCGACCAGACAGTGGAAGTCGAAGTCTGCGTCGGCCAGCAAGTCGGCGATCAACGCCATGTTCGGCGCGCCCACCAGTTGGTTGGCCATCAACACACGGCGCACACCGCCGGCATAGGCGGCGCGGGTCTGTACCGCGCTGGCCAGGGTGATGCCCCAGGCACCGGCGGCGATCTGGCGCTGGAACAGGGCCGGCATCATGCTGGTTTTGCCATGGGGCGCAAGCTCGGCGCCGCTGTTGCTGACAAAGGCCTGCATCCAGCGGATGTTGTGTTCGAGGGCGTCGCGGTGCAGCACCAGGGCCGGCAGGCTGACGTCACGGACCAGATGGGCGCCGACAGCGGCGGCGCCCTTTGCAACGGCGTTGATGGCAGGCATGAACTGCTCCTATTCGTTGATGCGACGGGCCAGGTTGTTGGCGCTTTCGATCAACACCCGGCGATAGTCGTTGTAGTTTTTACTGGCATCGGCGCGGGGCGCGACGATGCACAGGGTCGCAATGCTGATGCCCTGCGCGTCCCGGACCGGGGCGGCAAAGCAATGGGTAAAGGTGTCGGCCACGCTGTCGAAGGAAAAGAAGCCATCGACGCTGGCCTGACGGATCTGTGCGAGGAAGGTCTCCAGCGGCAAGCGCTGGCCGTCCGGCAGGATGAAATCGTCGGGGTCGATCAGGTCGACGATCTGCTGGTCGCTCAAATGCCCCAGCAACAGGCGCCCGGACGCGGTCCACGGGATCGGTGCGTTTTCGCCGATGTCCGAGGAAATCCGGAAATGCCGCTCGCCTTCACGCATCAGCGCCACCGTATATTTGCGCCCGTTGAGCAGGCACATCTGCGCGGTTTCGTGGGTCTGGCTGACGATTGCCTGCAAGGCGTGGTCGGCCTCGCGGGTCAGGTCGAAATGGCGCAGGTGCGCCTGACCGAGGAAGTACAGCTGACGGCCGAGGTAGACGTGCCCGTCCTTGCCCACGGTTTCCAGGATGCGGCGTTCCAGTAAGGAGGCGACCAACTCGTAGACCGTGGACTTGGGGCTGCCGATGCCGCTGGCGATATCATTCGGGCGCAGGGGCTGGCCGACTTCCTTGAGGAAATCGAGGATGTCGAATGCACGGTCCAGGCCTTTGGCGCGGCGTTTGATGGTGTCTTCGGTCATGGAGGTTTCGGTCCGCTCGAAATGGTAGGGCTGGCGCAGGTCCACTGTGGGAGGGGGCTTGCCCCCGATGGCGGTGTGCCAGTGGACACATCTGTTGCTGAGACACCGCTATCGGGGGCAAGCCCCCTCCCACATTGGATTTGATGTGGTCTTGAGAGTGGGGCATTTAGCCCTTTTTCTTGTAGGCCACGCAATCGATCTCGACCTTGCAATCCACCATCATGTTGGCCTGCACGCAGGCACGTGCCGGGGCGTGTTCGGGGCTGAAGTATTCGCCGAAGACTTTGTTGAAGCTCCAGAAATCCCGTGGGTCTTCCAGCCAAACGCCGACGCGCACCACGTCGTTCAAGGCGTAGCCAGCCTCTTCGAGAATCGCCACCACGTTGCGCATCGTCTGGCGGGTTTGCTCGACGATACCGCCGCTGATGATTTCACCGTCCACCGCTGGCACCTGGCCCGAGACGTAGAGCCAGCCGTCCGCTTCCACCGCGCGGGCGAAAGGCCGAGGCTGGCCGCCGCCGGCGGTGCTGCCGGTGCCGTAACGAGTAATGCTCATAAATAGTGCTCCTTGACTGACAGTTAAAAACGAATGTTCTTCAGGAATTCCGCCAGGCGCGGCGACTGCGGGCGTTCGAAGATGTCCTTCGCCGAGCCCTGTTCTTCAATGCGCCCCTGATTCATGAAGACGATTTTGTCCGAGACTTCGTAGGCAAAGCGCATCTCATGGGTCACCAGCAACATGGTCATGCCTTCTTCCGCCAGGCCCTTGATCACGCTGAGCACTTCGCCCACCAGTTCCGGGTCGAGGGCCGAGGTGACTTCGTCGAACAGCATCAGGCTGGGGTTCATCGCAATCGCACGGGCGATGGCCACGCGCTGTTGCTGGCCGCCGGACAACTGGCCGGGGAAGTGATTGCGGCGTTCCAGGAGCCCTACACGGTCCAACCATTTTTCCGCCAAGGCCACGGCTTCGTCCTTAGGCATTTTCTTAACTTTCAACAAGCCCAGGGTGACGTTCTGCAGCGCCGTCAGGTGCGGGAACAGGTTGAACTGCTGGAAGGCCATGCCGGTCATGGCGCGATGCTGGGCGATCACCCGCTCCGGGTGGCGCACGCGCTTGCCGGCGATGTCGCTGTAGCCGATGGACTCGCCATCCAGGCTGATCTGACCGCCCTGGAACTCTTCGAGCAGGTTGACGCAGCGCAGCAGCGTGGTCTTGCCCGAGCCGCTGGAGCCGATCAACGTCACCACGTTGCCGCGCTGCATGGACAGGTCGACGCCCTTGAGCACTTCCACCGTGCCGTATTGTTTGCGCAGGCCGCGAATGTCCAGCAGCGGTTGGGTCGTTTGAGGTTGGTTCATGGCAAGGCCACCCGCTTTTCAATGTAGCGCCCGAATAACTCGATGGCGTAGTTGATGACAAAAAACAGAAAACCCGCGAACAGGTAGAACTCCAGGGTCATGAAAGTGCGCGCGATCACCTGCTGGGTACTGAGCAGCAACTCGGCGACACCGATCACCGACAGCAGGGTCGAGGCCTTGACGATTTCCGTGGAGGAATTGACCCAGGTCGGCAAAATCTGCCGCAGCGCCTGGGGCAACAGCACGTAGCCCAGGGACTGGTGGAACGTCAGGCCAATCGCCTTGCCCGCTTCCATTTGCCCGCGGGGAATGGCTTGCAGCGCGCCGCGCACGATCTCCGCGACGTGGGAGCCGCAGAACAGCGTCAGCCCGACCGCACCGGCCTGGAACGCGCTGATCTGCCAACCGAGCGCCGGCAGCATGTAGAAACACGCCAGCACCAGCACAAACACCGGCGTGCCACGGATCAGGTCGACATACAGACGAAACGGCAGACGCATCCAGAATCTGCCGTAGGTCAGGATCAACCCGGCGACGATGCCGATCAGGGTGCCGAAGATAATCGCCAGCGCCGAGACATAGACGCTGGCCTGGAACCCGGCCCAGAGGGTGTCCCGGGCGATCCACAACTCATGCAGCCAGCTGGGGGATTGGTACATGCGAGCCTCTTCTAACGACGGATCGCCAGACGCTGTTCCAAGTAACGGAGCAGCATGGCGATCAGGTAACAGGCGGCCACGTAGAGCGCGGTCGTGACCAGCCAGGTTTCGATCACCCGGTAGCTTTCGACGTTGATCTTGCGGGCGTAATAGGTCAGCTCCGGCACCGCGATCGCGGCGGCCAGCGAGGTGTCCTTGAACAGCGAAATGAAGTTGTTCGACAGCGCCGGCAGTACGTTGCGCAGCATCACCGGCACGGTGATATAGGCGCGAATCCGCCACTCGCCCAGGCCGATGGCCAACCCGGCTTCGCGCAAGCCCTTGGGAATATTCAGCAGCCCGGCGCGGAACACTTCGGTCAGGTAGGCACCGGCGTACAGCGACAGGGTGATGATGAACGACGGGATCTTGTCCAGGCGGATACCCAGGCTGGGCAAGGCGAAGTAGATCAACAGGATCAGCACCAGGATCGGCGTATTGCGCACCACCGTCACATACACCGAGGCCAACAGGCGCAGCGCGCGGTGCTTGGACAGCATGGCAAACGCCATCAGCAGGCCGATCACGCAACCGATGGCGATCGACAGCAGCGCCAATTCGAGGCCGAGCCCCAGCCCCGCCAGCAAGGTGTCGAAGTCGCGCCACACGGCGGCAAAGTTCAACTGATAGTTCATGGTCGACAGTACCTGATGGGGGCGCCGTTCGCGGCGCCCCGGTTTTCACGAATCACTTGAACTCGACGGGGAAACCAATCGCCGGCTCCGGCAGGTCGACGCCGAACCATTGCTTGAACGAGGCCTTGTAGGTGGGGAATTCCACACCGGTCATGGCTTCGTGCAGCGCGGTGTTGACGAAGTTCAGCCAGTCCTGGTCGCCACGCTTGACCGCGCACGCGTAGGTTTGCGGGCTCCAGGCATACGCCGGGCTGCGGTAGCGGCCGGGGTTCTGCACCATCAGGTACTTGACCGAAGACTGGTCGGTGGCGGCCGCATCGGCGCGGCCGGAGTTCACCGCCTGGTACATCAGGTCGACGCTGTCGTACTGGTCGACCTTGGCCTTGGGCAGCGCCTGGTGGACCAGTTCTTCGGCGTAGACGTTTTGCAGCACGGCCACGGTGACGCCGTCGCCGGCGGCCTGCAGGTCTTCGATCTCCTTGTATTTGCTGTTGTTCGGCAGCAGCAGGCCGACGCCTTCGCGGTAGTACGGCAGGGTAAACGCTACCTGCTGCGCACGGCTGGCGGTGACGGTAATGAACTGGCAACTCATGTCGACTTTGTCGGTCAGCAGGTTGGGAATCCGCGCGTCGGAGGACTGCACCACAAACTCGACCTTGCTCGGGTCGTTGAACAAGCCCTTGGCCACGATGCGGCCGATGTCGATGTCAAACCCCTGCAACTTGCCATCCGCTCCCTGGAAGTGCCACGGCGCATTGGTACTGCCTGTACCCACGATCAGATGCCCACGCTTGAGCACATCATCGAGCTTGCTGCCCGCCGCCTGCACAGTGCTTGCGAGGGAAGCCGATGCGGCGAAGAGAAAAACACACGCTTTGAACACGGAAGGTCGGTGATGCATGACAAGCACTCCAGGAGTTGTGTATTCCGCTATACCGGAACTTAGTATGTAACAACGGAATAGACAGCAGAAAGTGTGCCATACGCACGAGCGGGAAAATAGGTTGGGAATAAACTCGTTTTAAATCAGCGATATAAACATTCATGCGACACAAGGCGTATCGCCAGCAGGTGCAATCCCTTTGCTACCCAAGGCCCCACACTGCGGTGACAGGCTCACCTGGGCGCACCAGCCTGGCGTTACCGCGCACCATGGCAGTGCGCGCACTTGAACGGGTTCTGACGGGCGTGCGAGCGACCTGTGAAGATTGACAGTAGACGCAGGCGTTCTTCCCACCTAGCGTAAGCGCAGGTACAACAGGGAGAAGCCCTCGTGAACTATGTCAACGCGGTGGTTGAGGACAAGGCTGCGTTTGAACGGGAACTGAATACCCCGCAGCCTGTGTTTATCGTGTTCATGTCACATGACTGCACCGCGTGCAGTGACGCGATGCCGCGCTTCATGCGAATCAGCGAGCGTTACAAGGACCAGGCCAAAGTCTTGATCCTTGACTGCGTCAACACGCCCAGGCATCCGCGTGTCGACCGCATTCCGATGCTGCTGATCTACCGCGACCAGGTACTGCTCGACGCCCTCCCCGGCCTTGCCGAAGACGCGCTGGAAAGCGCCTTCGAGCAGTACACCCAAGCCTATCCGGTCACGCCTGTGGCACCAGCCCCCGGAAAACCTGCATGAACCATGGCGTCCGGCAACTCACCGGCAATGGACTCAAGAATATCGGTCATGCTCAACACGCCGATGAACTCACCGCACTCGTTGATCACGAAGGCGATGTGGGTCGAGGCCTGGCGCATCTGTTCCAGGGCGTTGAGGATCGAGCAACTCGCCAGCAAGTTGATCGCCCGGCGCGCCAGTTGCTCAAGATCCGGTTCGTTGCCGGCCAGGTAATCCTTGAGCAACTCCTTCTTATGCACAAAACCTAATGGCTCATCGACAGCACCGTTGCGGATCAACGGCAGGCGCGAGTAGGACGAACGCATCAGTTTCAGGCGGATAGTGTCGCGATCGTCCGCCAAATCGATAAAGTCGACCTTGGCCCGCGGCGTCATCAAGCTGCGGATCGGCCGCGCGGCCAGTTGCAGCACGCCGCTGATCATTACGCGCTCACGTCGGTCGAACAGCGGGCCCTGAGTCACATCCGGTTCACCCAACAGATCGGCCACCTCTTCGCCCACCTCGTCCTCCGTCAGGTTGCGCCCGCCGAGCAAGCGCATCACCGCATGGGCGGTGCGCTCCCGCACGGGCAACACGCCTTGCGCCGACTTCTTGCGCCGGGCCCGGGCAATCTGGTTGAACACCTCGATCAGGATCGAGAAACCAATCGCCGCATACAGGTAGCCTTTCGGAATATGAAAGCCCAGGCCTTCGGCGGTCAGGGCGAAACCGATCATCATCAAGAAGCCCAGGCACAGCATGATCACCGTCGGGTGCGCGTTGACGAAGCGGGTCAGCGGCTTGCTCGCGACGATCATCAGGCCGATGGAAATGATCACCGCGATCATCATCACCGCCAACTCATCGACCATGCCCACGGCGGTAATCACCGCGTCGAGGGAGAACACCGCGTCGAGCACCACGATCTGCGCGACAATCGGCCAGAACATCGCATAGGCCACATTGCCCGAGCGTTGCACCACATGGCCCTCAAGGCGTTCATGCAATTCCATGGTGGCCTTGAACAACAGGAACACACCACCGAACAGCATGATCAGGTCACGCCCGGAGAAGCTCTTGTCGAACACCTCGAACAACGGCTGGGTGAGGGTCACCAACCAGGAAATACTCGCCAGCAAGCCCAGGCGCATCAGCAAGGCCAGGGACAAACCGATCAACCGCGCACGGTCGCGCTGCTCCGGCGGCAACTTGTCCGCCAGGATCGCGATAAACACCAGGTTGTCGATGCCCAGCACCAGCTCCAACACAATCAACGTCAACAGGCCAAGCCAGGCCGTAGGGTCCGCTAACCATTCCATTTATAGAGTCTCTTTATCAGTGTTCAGAATGCCGGGCACGGCAAAGCGCGGTCAGGGGACCGGGAAAGGGTTAACCATTGGAATACGAGGTGCTTCAGCGGGAACAGCGACAGCGGTTGTCTTGGAGAAAGACGACTGGGGGGCTCCGAAAGGGCGTTCATGCAAGTCCTGAAATAACAAAAGGACCTCAATCCTACATTCGAAATACAAATTCCCTACAACACAAAACCATTACAAAACCTGTCCCCAAACCCCATGTGCGAGGGGGCTTGCCCCCGATGACGGTGTATCAGCCAGCATATATGTAACTGAAAGACCACTATCGGGAGCAAATCAAATCGTCGCCCCCCCCCCTCCCACACCTTGACCTGTGGCGTATCAGGCTTTACGGGTCGCTTCATCCAGCGCCAATATGGTATGAGCATTCGTGACCGTGGTCGCAAGGGTGTTGATCACCCCCGACCGCAACGCCCCCAGCGTGGCCGCCGCCTTGGTGTTCTCGCTGGCAATTGCCACCACATCCGGAATCCGGAACAACTCCTGCACCGTCAGCCCGATCACCCGCCCCTGGATGGCGTTGACCGCCGGCTGCCCGTGGATATCGATAAAGTCATACCCCATCATGTCGCCCACCGTGCCGGACAACCGCGCCTGGGCAATCTCCTGGGGCGAGAACCAGCCCATGCGTACCATGTTGCTGTTCTCGCTCATGTCGCCGATGCCGATCAGCGCAATGTCGGCACGCCGCGCCCGATCGAGGGTCGAGCGCACCGTGTCGTTATTGATCAGCACGCCGCGCAGTTCCGGGTTGGCCACCAGGGCCGGCGCGTACAGGCTTTCACTCTCGCCGCCAAAGCGCAGGGCCAGGCGCCGGCAGATATGGTCGGGGTTCATGTATTCGCCAGCCTTGAGCGAACCGCCGATGGCGCAGACAAATGTGCAATTGCGCGTCACCGGCAGGAACACGTTATCGGCCACCGCGCCAACATTACGCCCCATGCCCACGGCGACGATCATGCCGTCGCTCAAAGTCTTGTTCAGGTAATTGGCCACCAGGCTAGCGACGGCCGAGCGCTGGGTGTCGGGGTCGCTGTGGTCGACGGCGATCAGGGCGCGGTCGAGCTTGAAGCGCTCCACCAAGGCGCGTTCCAGCTCATTGTTCATCGCCGGGTGCTGCAACACGCGCACTTCGACAATGCCTTCATCGCGCGCACGTTTGAGCAGGCGACTGACTTTTGCCCGCGACAGGTCAAAGCGCTTGGCGATGGCTTCCTGAGTGACGTTTTCGAGGTAATAGAGCATCGCCACTTCGGTCATCTGATCGATATCGCTGGCAATGCGCTGGCTACTGTCACTCATGGGGACGGGCTTCCGTTTCGGCGTCAAAGGCACATTCTCCCGACTCTTGCCCCGCCACGTCCACTACTGATGCCCATCGCGCTCGATCGCATTGATGCGCGCGACCTTGGCCCCGGAACGCGCCGCCTCGAACTCCGAGGCCAGGAACGCGGTGACGATGCTCTTGGCCAGCTCGGCGCCGATCACCCGTGCGCCGATGGACAGGATCTGCGCATCGTTGCTCTTGCGCGCGCGCTCCGCCGAGTACGTGTCATGGGCCTGCGCCGCGCGAATCCCCAACACCTTGTTCGCCGAGATGGCCATGCCGATCCCGGTGCCGCACACCAGCACGCCCAGGCGCTGCTGCCCGGCATTGATGGCATTGGCCACGGCCAGCGCGATGTCCGGGTAGAGCACCGGCGCGGTGGAATGGGTGCCGAAGTCGGTCACTGGGTAGCCCAGCGTCTCGATATGGCGCTTTAACAGCTCTTTGAGCTCAAAACCCGCTTCATCGCATCCGATAGCCACCGGGAAAGGTGTGTTCATGGCGTCTGGCTCCGCTGCCGAGGTCGTGCTTATGACTGATCAGATGATCACTCAGTGAAATATCGTTCAGTCATTTCGCGGGCATCACCCCCTCTCTGTCAAGCATGATTTAACTGACCCGGCAGTCAAAGCGGTCTAGAAAGGCGTTATTGGCGAAAAACATCAGAATCCCAGCTTTTACATGAAAGAGATTGACTGATCAGAATTTCATTTGATACACATATGCTCACAGCGAAACATGACTGTGCGACCTAATAAGAATTCACAGCACGAGGACACGCCGATGGCCACGCCATTACTGCTCCAGGCTGAACACGTCGCCAAGGCTTACGCCGGTATCCCTGCCCTGCGTGACGGGCGCCTCTCTCTGCGTGCCGGCAGCGTCCACGCCCTGTGCGGCGGCAATGGCGCGGGCAAGTCGACGTTCCTGAGCATCCTGATGGGCATCACCCCGCGCGACGCCGGCACCATCCTGCTCAACGGCACAGCGGTGCAGTTCAACCGCCCGAGTGAAGCCCTGGCATCGGGGATCGCAATGATCACCCAAGAGCTGGAACCCATCCCCTACATGACCGTCGCCGAAAATATCTGGCTGGGCCGCGAACCACGCCGTGCCGGCTGCATCGTCGACAACAAGGCCCTGAACCGGCGCACCCGCGAGCTGCTCGAAAGCCTGGAGTTCGACGTCGACGCCAGCAGCCCGATGCACCGCCTCAGCGTGGCGCAGATCCAACTGGTGGAAATCGCCAAGGCGTTCAGCCATGACTGCCAGGTGATGATCATGGACGAACCCACCTCGGCCATCGGCGAGCACGAAGCGCAGACCCTGTTCAAGGCGATCCGCCGCCTCACCGCCCGTGGCGCCGGCATCGTGTATGTGTCGCACCGCTTGAGCGAACTGGCGCAGATTGCCGATGACTACAGCATCTTCCGCGACGGCGCCTTCGTGGAAAGCGGGCGCATGGCAGATATCGACCGCGACCATTTGGTGCGCGGCATCGTCGGCCAGGAACTGACGCGCATCGACCACAAGGTCGGCCGCGAATGCGCCGCCGCCACCTGCCTGCAGGTCGACAACCTGAGCCGTAAAGGCGAGTTCCACGACATCAGCCTGCAACTGCGCCAGGGCGAGATCCTTGGCATCTATGGCCTGATGGGTTCGGGGCGCAGCGAGTTCCTCAATTGCATCTACGGGCTGACGGTGGCCGATTCCGGCAACGTCACCCTGCAAGGCAAACCCATGCCGATCGGGCAGCCCAAGGCAACCATCGACGCCGGCATGTCGCTGGTCACCGAAGACCGCAAAGACAGCGGCCTGGTGCTGACCGGCAGCATTCTGTCGAACATCGCCCTGTCGGCCTACAAACGCCTGTCGAGCTGGTCGCTGATCAACGCGCGCAAGGAAACCCGCTTGGCCCAGGACATGGTCAAGCGCCTGCAGATCAAGACCGCCTCCCTGGAACTGCCGGTGGCCTCCATGAGCGGCGGCAACCAGCAGAAAGTCGTGCTCGCCAAATGCCTGTCGACCGAACCGGTGTGCCTACTGTGTGACGAGCCCACTCGCGGCATCGACGAAGGCGCCAAGCAGGAGATCTACCACCTGCTCGACCAGTTCGTGCGTGCCGGCGGCGCCGCCATCGTGGTGTCGTCGGAAGCCCCGGAACTGCTGCACTTGAGCGATCGCATCGCCGTATTCAAAGGCGGCCGACTGGTGACCATCAGCACCGACACCGCCCTTTCCCAGGAAGCCTTGTTGAGTCTTGCCTCATGAATGCCAAAACCCTGTCCACCCCAGCCACCTCCATCACCGCCGCGCCGCGCAACCGCCTGCGCCTGTCCCTCGACCGCTTCGGCCTGCCGCTGGTGTTCATCCTGCTGTGCGTGGTGATGGCATTTTCCAGCGAATACTTCATGACCTGGCGCAACTGGATGGACATCCTGCGCCAGACCTCCATCAACGGCATCCTCGCCGTGGGCATGACCTACGTGATCCTGACCAAGGGCATCGACCTGTCCGTGGGTTCGATCCTCGCGTTTGCCGGACTGTGCAGCGCGATGGTCGCGACCCAGGGTTACGGCCTGCTGGCGGCGGTGAGCGCCGGGATGTTCGCCGGGGCGATGCTCGGCGTGGTGAATGGTTTCATGGTCGCCAACCTGTCGATCCCGCCGTTCGTGGCCACCCTCGGCATGCTCAGCATTGCGCGCGGCATGACCTTCATCCTCAACGACGGCAGCCCGATCACCGACCTGCCAGATGCCTACCTAGCACTGGGTATCGGCAAGATCGGCCCGATCGGCATCCCCATCATCATCTTTGCCGTGGTCGCGCTGATCTTCTGGATGGTGCTGCGCTACACCACTTACGGCCGTTATGTGTACGCGGTGGGCGGCAATGAAAAGAGCGCGCGCACCTCCGGCATCGGCGTGCGCAAGGTGATGTTTTCGGTGTACGTGGTCTCGGGCCTGCTCGCCGGACTGGCCGGCGTGGTGTTGTCGGCGCGCACCACTTCCGCCCTGCCCCAGGCGGGGTGTCCTATGAGCTGGACGCGATTGCCGCCGTGGTGATCGGCGGCACCAGCTTGTCGGGCGGCACCGGCAGCATTGTCGGCACGCTGTTCGGCGCGCTGTTGATCGGCGTGATCAACAACGGGCTGAACCTGCTCGGCGTGTCGTCCTATTACCAGCAGGTCGCCAAGGGCCTGATCATCGTGTTCGCAGTACTGATCGACGTGTGGCGCAAGAAAAAACGCTAGAGAACGACCCAACTACAACAATAACGGAGTTCCCCTCATGAAACTTGGTACCACCCTGGCCGCCGTGGCGGCCCTCTCCCTGCTCGCCAGCAGTATCGCCGTGGCCGCCGACGGCAAAACCTACAAGGTCGGCGCAGCCGTCTACGGCCTCAAGGGCCAGTTCATGCAGAACTGGGTCCGCGAGCTCAAGGAACACCCGGCGGTCAAGGACGGCACCGTGCAATTGACCGTGTTCGACGGCAATTACGACGCCCTGACGCAGAACAACCAGATCGAAAACATGGTGACCCAACACTACGACGCGATCCTGTTCGTGCCCATCGACACCAAGGCCGGCGTCGGCAGCGTGAAGCAGGCCATGAGCAACGACGTGGTGGTGATTGCCTCCAACACCAAAGTGGCCGACGCCGCCGTGCCATATGTAGGCAACGACGACGTCGAAGGCGGCCGCCTGCAGGCCCAGGCCATGGTCGACAAGCTCAACGGCAAGGGTAACGTGGTGATCATCCAGGGCCCGATTGGCCAGTCGGCGCAGATCGACCGGGAAAAAGGCGAGCTGGAAGTGCTGGGCAAGCACCCCGGCATCAAGATCATCGAGAAAAAAACCGCCAACTGGGACCGCGCCCAAGCCCTGGCGCTGACTGAAGACTGGCTCAACGCCCACCCCAAAGGCATCAACGGCGTGATCGCGCAGAACGACGACATGGCCCTGGGCGCTGTGCAGGCCCTGAAGTCCCACGGCCTGACCTCCAAGGACGTGCCCGTTACCTCGATCGACGGTATGCCGGATGCGATCCAGGCGGCGAAGAAAGACGAAGTCACCACCTTCCTCCAGGACGCCCAGGCCCAGTCCCAAGGCGCATTGGACGTGGCATTGCGCGCCCTCGCCGGCAAGGACTACAAACCGCAATCGGTGATCTGGGAACGTTATGCCAAGGACGTGAAATGGGCCGACGGCACCGCCAAGACCTACATCCTGCCGTGGGTGCCGGTGACCAACGCCAATGCCGACGCGCTGTACCAACAAGTCAGCGGCGGCAAGTAACTACTGGCTTGAAACACACTCAAGTGTGGGAGCAAATGTGGGAGGGGGCTTGCCCCCGATAGCGGTGCACCAGTGATAGATCAGGTGACTGACACACCGCCATCGGGGGCAAGCCCCCTCCCACATTGAATCTCCAGTGCATTAAAAGAGGAGTCATTCATGTCTGGATTCTGGAACCAAGCCTTCGACCTCACCGGCCGTTGCGCGGTGATCACCGGCGGTGCCGCCGGCATCGGCCTGGCCTGCGCCAGCCTGCTGGTCGAACGCGGCGCGCGGGTGGCGCTGCTGGACCGCGACCCGGCGGTGGTGGCCGTGGCCGCCGGCCTCGGCGCCGAGCATCTGGGCATTGCCGTCGACCTCAGCCAGATCGACCAGGTGCAACACAGCGTCGACCGGGTTTTCGCCCACTTCCAACGCCTCGATTACCTGATCAACAGCGCCGGCGTGGCCTTGCTCGACAAGGCCATCGACGTCAGCGAAAGCGCCTGGGACACCACCCTCGACATCAACCTCAAGGCCAGCTTCTTCGTCGCCCAGGCCTGCGCCCGGCACATGCTCGCCCAGGGCGGCGGGCGCATCGTCAACCTGGCCTCCCAGGCCGCGGTGATCGGCCTGGACCGGCATGTCGCGTATTGCGCGAGCAAAGCGGCCATCGTCGGCATGACCAAGGTATTGGCCATGGAATGGGCGCCACAGATCAACGTCAACGCCATCTCCCCCACCATCGTCGAGACCGCGCTGGGCAAGCAGGCCTGGGCCGGCGAAGTCGGCGAACGGGCCAAATTGCAGATCCCGGCGGGCCGCTTTGCCCAGCCGGAAGAAATCGCCGGGCTGGCGCTGTACCTGCTCAGCGACGCGGCGCAAATGATCACCGGCGCCAACATGGTGATCGACGGCGGCTACAGCATTCAATAATTCATCTATTTGTCGTGAGGTTTTGTCATGTCCACCGTTACCGAACGCACGCCCGAGCAACTCACCCCGATCATCCCGAAAACCATGCAGGCCGTGGTCTGCCATGGCCCGGAAGACTACCGCCTGGAAACCGTCGACGTGCCCACCCCCGGCCCCGATGAAATCCTCACCAAGGTCGAGCTGTGCGGCATTTGCATGGGCGACATCAAGACCTATCGCGGCGCCCCGTCGTTCTGGGGCGACGCCGAGCAACCGCGCTACGTCAAGCCGCCGATGATCCCCGGCCACGAATTCGTCTGCCGCGTGGTGGCCCTCGGCCCCGGCGCGGAAAAGCGTGGAGTGAAGGTCGGCGACCGGGTGATCTCGGAGCAGATCGTGCCGTGCTGGGGCTGCCGCTTCTGCAACCACGGCCAGTACTGGATGTGCCAGAAACACGACCTGTATGGCTTCCAGAACAATGTGCAGGGCGCCATGGCGCAGTACATGATCTTCACCAAGGAAGGCATCATCCATAAAGTGCCGGACTCGATTGCGCCGGACGAGGCGATCCTGATCGAACCGCTGGCCTGCTCGCTGCACGCGGCGGAGCGCGCCAATGTAGATTTCGACGACGTGGTGGTGGTCGCCGGCGCCGGTACGCTGGGCCTGGGGATCATCGGCGCAGTACGCATGCGCAATCCGAAAAAGCTGATCGTGCTCGACATGAAACCCGAACGCGCCGCCCTTGCCCTGCGCATGGGCGCCGACGAAGTGTGGAACCCGGCCGAGGTGGACGTGCTGGCGAAGATCCGCGCAATCACCGACGGCTACGGCTGCGACATCTATATCGAAGCCACCGGTCATCACAAGGCCGTCAACCAGGGCCTGGCGATGCTGCGCAAACTCGGGCGTTTCGTTGAGTTCAGCGTGTTCAACGACGAGGCTACGGTGGATTGGTCGATCATCGGCGACCGCAAGGAACTGGACATCCTCGGCTCGCACCTGGGGCCGTACATGTACCCGCGCGCCATCGACTTTATCGGCAACCGCAAGATCGACATGCGTGACGTGGTGACCCACAAGTTCGCCCTGGCGGACTTCAAGGAAGCGTTTGCGGTGATGGAGCGAGGCGACAAATCACTCAAGGTCGTCCTCGAACCCTAAACACACCACGCATCCCAATGTGGGAGGGGGCTTGCCCCCGATAGCGGTGGCTCAGTAATTGATGAGCTCACTGTCACGCCGCCATCGGGAGCAAGCCCCCTCCCACACTGAACAGCTGTGAACCCATAAAACAAGAACACAGGAACCCGCGTTATGAATCGAGTCATCAACGATCCGGACCACGTGGTCGAGGACATGCTGCGCGGCATCCTGGTCGCGCATCCGCAATTGCGCCAGTACGAAACCAATCCACGGGTCATCGTCAAAGCCAAACCGTCGGGCCAAGGCTGCGTCGGCATCGTCACCGGCGGCGGTTCGGGCCATGAGCCGGCCTTCCTCGGCTACGTCGGCCCCGGCCTGGTCGACGCCGTGGCCGTCGGCGAGATTTTTTCCTCGCCCACCGCCAAGAGCTTCTTCGATGCGTTCCGCGCCGCCGACCACGGCGCCGGCGTGGCCTGCCTGTACGGCAACTATGCCGGCGACAACATGAACGTGAAGCTGGCAATGAAAATGGCCGCCAGCAAAGACATGCGTATCCGCACCGTGGTCGCCAACGACGACGTGGCGTCCGCGCCCAAGGCCGAGATCGCCAAGCGGCGCGGCGTGGCCGGGGAAATCTTCATGTGGAAGATCGGCGGTGCCGCCGCTGCCCAGCACTACGACCTGGACGGTGTGATCCGCGTCGCCCAGAAAGCCGTCGACCACTGCCGCTCGATCGGCATCGGCCTCACCCCCTGCACCATTGCCGCCGTGGGCAAGCCGAACTTCGAGATTGCGGACGGCCAGATGGAACTGGGCATCGGCCATCACGGCGAACCGGGCATCGAAGTCATCCCGATCGAACCCGCCGCCGCCATGGCCGAGCGCATGCTCGCGCCGATCCTCGCCGACCGCGACTTCAGCCAGGACGACAGCGTGGTGGTGCTGGTCTCCGGCCTCGGCGCCACGCCGGTGATGGAGCTGTATATTTTCTACGCCGAGGTGGAACGCCAACTCACCGCCAAGGGTTTGAAAATCCACCGTTGCTACGTGGGCAACTACTTCACGTCCCTGGAAATGATGGGCGTGACCCTGACCCTGCTCGGCCTCGACACCGAGCTGAAAACCCTGATCGACCAACCCTGCCGTTCCATCGGCATGACCCAGGCGGAGTGAACCATGAGCGAGCATTTTTCCACCCGCGATGGCAGCGCCATCGTCGCCGACCTGGTCAGCGTGATCGTGGCCAACCGTGAGTACCTCAGCGAAATCGACGGCGCGATTGGCGACGGCGACCACGGCATCAACATGGCCAAGGGGTTCGCCCATTGCGGGCGCTCGATCGAAGGCCGCCAACTGAGCCTGGCCGAAGCCCTGGACGAACTGACCCTGAGCCTGATGGAAGGCATCGGCGGCTCCATGGGGCCGTTGTACGGCAGCCTGTTTATCGGCATGGCCGATGAAGTGCGCGGCTGCGAAGACATCGACGCGGCCACCTTCGCTCACCTGCTGCGCGGCGGCCTGACCTCGTTGCAGGACATCACCGAGGCCGGCGTGGGTGACAAGTGCCTGATGGACACCTTGATCCCGGCGGTCGAAGCGTTCGAGCGGGCCCATGCACAGGGGGCGTCCTTCGGCGATGCGCTCGACACGATGAAAACCGCCGCCTCACAGGGGCGCGACTCGACCAAGGACCTGGTGGCCAAGATCGGCCGCGCCAGCCGCCTGGGCGAACGCTCACTGGGCGTGCTGGATGCCGGCGCGGTGTCGTGCTGCCTGATCCTCACCCGCCTGGCCGATTCCGTGCAGCCGCGGCTGGTGTAACGCTTCAGGCTGGCGCTTGTTTGACCTGCTGGATATACCGCGCCACCGCCGGCGCTTGCTCGAAGCGCCGGTGAATCAACGACAGCCACGACGCCGCCTCACTGCCCTGGATACTGCGATAGACCACGCCCGGCAGACTCACATGCCCGACCACCGACGCCGGCACCACGGCCACGCCCTGCCCCAACGACACCAATGCCACCACCGCGACCAACCCGCCCGGCTGCGGCCCCAGGCGCGGCGCATAACCGCCTTGGGCGGCGACGTGCAACGTGCCGCTGATCTGCTCCGGCAGGATAAACGTCTCGTTTTGCAGATGCTCGCAACCGATGCCCTTCAAGCCCAGTAACCAGGAATCCTGGGGCAGCGCCAACACGAAACCTTCGCGGTGCAGGCGTACCGCCTCCACGCCGTCGGGCAACGTCATCGGCGAACGGATGTAGCCTATGTCGTAGCGCCCATCCGCCACCGCGCCGGGCAAGGTCGCCATCGCACATTCGCGCACGTTCACGCTGACGTCGGGAAACGCCTGGCTGAACCCGTGCATTTGTCGCTGCAACAACCCGGAATACACCGCCGAAGCCACGTAGCCCAATTCGATGTGGCCGGTCTCGCCACGCCCGGCACGCTGGGCACTGCGCTGGGCAAATTCGAATTGACGCACGGTGGCTTCAGCCTCGACCAGCAGCGCGGCGCCGGCTTCGGTCAGGCTGACTTCGCGCTGCTGACGGATAAACAAGCGCGTGCCCAGGCTGGTTTCCATGTCCTGGATCTGCCGGCTCAAGGTCGGCGGGGCGATGCCCAACTGCTCGGCGGCGCGAGTGAAGTTGCGCTGTCGGGCCACGGCCAGGAAGTAGCGAAAATGGCGGATGTCCATACGAGGATTAGCTCAAAGGTAATGAAGTGCTTCGCCGTGGCTAACAAAGGCAGCAGCGTGCGGGGATAAGCTCAAGGTACTTCAACAGTAGAGAGCCCTTGCGATGTCCGTCAACTGCCTTTTCCATATTGCCTGTAGGGTAATTACAGCATGAGCCGGGTCAGTCCACGCCTGACACTGCTGACCGCTTCCGGCGTCTGCTCGCTGATCGTGCTCGACACCAATATCGTCGCCGTCACCCTGCCGAGTATCGCCCGCGACCTGGGGGCCAACTTCGCGGATATCGAGTGGGTGGTCAGCGCCTATATGCTCGCCTTCTCCGCGCTGTTGTTGCCCGCCGGCAGCGTCGCCGACCGCTTCGGCCGCAAGAGGAGCCTGACCTGGGGCCTGGGTATTTTCATCCTCGCCTCCCTCGGCTGCGGCGCCGCGCCCAGCGCGCTGTGGCTGGATATCGCGCGCGCCGTCAAAGGCGTCGGTGCCGCGCTGCTGCTCACCTCGGCGCTCGCCTCCATTGGCCACACCTTCCACGACGAAGTGGAGCGGGCCAAGGCCTGGGCGTTCTGGGGCGCGTGCATGGGCGTGGCAATGACCGCCGCACCGACCCTCGGCGGCTTGATCACCGAGTACCTGGGCTGGCGCTGGATTTTCTACCTCAACCTGCCGGTGGGCCTGGGGTTGATGGCGCTGGTGCTGCACGCCATCCCCGAGTCCCGCGATACCCTGGCTGCGCGGCTCGACCCGTGGGGCAGCCTGGCGTTCAGCGCCAGCCTGCTGTGTTTGATCTGGGGGTTGATCGAGGCCAACCGCATCGGCTGGGACAACCCGCTGACCTACGCGCGCCTGCTCGGTGGCGGGTTGCTCCTGGGCGTGTTCGTGCTGGTCGAGCGGCTGCAGCAGCGGCCGATGGTCGACCTGCAACTGTTCCGTCACCCGCGCTTTATCGGCGCCCTGCTGGGCATGTTCGCCTACGCCGGCTGCGCCCAAGTGATGATGACGTTGCTGCCGTTTTACCTGCAGAACGGCCTGGGCTTTTCGGCGATTGCCTCGGGCCTGGGCATGCTGCCGTTCGCGCTGACAATGCTGATTGGCCCACGGATCGGCGCACGCCTGGCGCAACGCTTGGCGCCGGCAACCATGATGGCCAGCGGTTTGACCCTCGTCGGCTGCGGCAACCTGTTGAGCGCCTGGGCGCTGAATGTCGGCGGCTACCTGCCCTTTGCCCTGGCGATTGCAGTCACCGGGGCCGGGGCCGGTTTGCTCAACGGCGATACGCAGAAAAACATCATGGCCTGCGTGCCACGGGAGCGTGCGGGGATGGCCTCGGGCATGAGCACCACCATGCGCTTCAGCGCGATCATGCTGGCCATCGGCGTGTATGGGGCACTGCTGAGCAGCCACAGCGAACAGCTGTTGCGCGCAAGTATCGACCCGCAATGGCAGGCGCAGGTGGCGGGAATCGCTTCGCGGGTGGTGGCGGGTGATATGCCTGCGGCGCTGAACCTGGTGCCTGAGTCGGCACGGGTGATGGTGCAACCGCTGGCGCGGCAGGCGTTTGTGGACGGGTTCAGCGGGGTGTTGTGGGTGGCAGGGTTATTGGGATTGCTCGGAGCGCTGGTGGTGGGGAGGCTGATGCGCAAGCCGATACCCACACCGAACTAAATGTGGGAGGGGGTAAGCTCCCTCCCACAGGTATTACCTATACCCCAAAAAGGCTTACCAGAACCGCTGCTGGGTCAACCGGCTCCACCAGGTCAGCAGCACGCGGTCCACCGAACCGCTGGCCGCCAGGCCCACGCGCTCTTGCAGGCTCTTGCGCTCAGAGTAATGCAGGTGGAATACCTCGGCGGTCTTGGCCTTGGTGGCCAGGTATTCGTCGCTGGTTTGCAGCTCGTCGACCAGTTGCTTGTCGAGGGCTGCAACACCCAGCCACACTTCCCCGGTCGCCACTTCGTCGATCGCCAGCTGCGGGCGATAGCGCGACACGAAGTTCTTGAACAACTGGTGGGTGATGTCCAGGTCTTCCTGGAACTTCTCCCGGCCCTTCTCGGTGTTTTCGCCAAACACGGTGAGGGTGCGTTTGTATTCGCCGGCGGTCAGCACTTCAAAGTCGATATCGTGCTTTTTCAACAGGCGGTTGACGTTGGGCAACTGCGCCACCACCCCGATGGAACCGAGGATCGCGAACGGTGCGCTGATGATCTTCTCGCCGATGCACGCCATCATGTAGCCGCCGCTGGCCGCGACCTTGTCGATGCACACGGTCAACGGCACGCCCGCCTGGCGAATCCGCGCCAGTTGCGACGACGCCAAACCGTAGCTGTGAACCATGCCGCCGCCGCTTTCCAGGCGCAGCACCACTTCGTCCTTGGGCGTGGCCAGGCTCAGCAAGCCAGTGATTTCATGACGCAGGCTCTCGGTGGCCGAGGCCTTGATGTCGCCGTCGAAGTCGAGCACGAACACCCGTGGCTTGGCCTCGGGTTTCTTTTTGCTGTTCTTCTTTTCGGCTTTGCTTTCAGACTTGCGCAGGGCCTTGAGCTGATCCTTGTCGAGCACGGTCGATTCAAGGCGCTCGCGCAGGCCTTTGTAGAAATCATTCAGCTTGCTGACCTGCAACTGGCCAGCCGATTTGCGACGGCCTTTGCTGCGCAGTGCCGCGAAGCTGATCAGTACCACCAGAATCGCGACCACCAGGGTGACGGTCTTCGCCAGAAAGCTCGCGTATTCAGCCAAAAAATCCATGTGTCTCCTTAACAATGCACGGCGCCAGGCGCGGATCGCCCAAGCATACCGACGGGACCGCCGGGGAGCCAGTGCTCAAACCGCCAGCAGGCAGGCGCTCTAACACGCTTTTAAAACAAGCGTATGTTTTTTCATTGACAGCTCGCAGGCATCCTCATAACCTCGCCAGACTTTCAACGTACCGGGAAAACGGACGTGGGCAGCATCTATCTGATTCGACATGGCCAGGCCTCCTTCGGTGCAGACGACTATGACGTCCTGTCGCCCGTCGGCGTGGAACAAGCGCAAATCCTCGGTCGCCACCTGGCAGACATGGGCGTGACGTTCGACCGCTGCGTCGCCGGCGACCTACGCCGCCAGCAGCACACCGCCACGGCCGCGTTCGATCAATACAGCGCCCTCGGCCTGGCGGTTCCAGCCCTGGAAGTCGACAGCGCCTTCAACGAATTCGACGCCGACGCGATCATCCGCGCCCTGCTCCCCGACCTGCTCACCCGCGAACCCGACGCCCTGGACATCCTGCGCAACGCCGCGCAGAACCGCAGCGAATTCCAGCGCATCTTCGCCCTGATCATCGAGCGCTGGGTGGCCGGCACTTACGATACGCCGGGGCTGGAAAGCTGGCTGGGGTTTGTCGAGCGCGTCCAGGGTGGCCTGCAGCGTCTGCTGGAAGCGGCCGACAACACGCACAAGATCGCCGTGTTTACCTCCGGCGGCACTATTACCGCCCTGCTCCACCTGATTACCCGGATGCCGGCCGCCCAGGCCTTCGAACTGAACTGGCAAATTGTTAACACCTCGCTCAACCAGCTGAAATTCCGCGGTCGCGAGGTGGCACTGGCTTCCTTCAACAGTCATACCCACTTGCAACTGTTGAAGGCGCCGCAGCTCATCACTTTCCGATGAAGTGCGGCCAACCGTGACCCCAAGGTCGCTGGACTCTACCCTAAAGGATCGAAACCATGACTGACGTAGCTAAAGCCGTAGAAGCAATGAAAGCCAAATTCAACCCAGCCGCTGCTGCCGGCCTGGACCTGGTATTCGGTTTCTGTATCGATGACAGCAAACACTTCTCGCTGAGCGTCAAAGACGGCACCTGTGAACTGCAGGAAGGCGAAAACCCTGACGCCCAGGTGACCCTGGTCATGAACGGCGAAACACTGGAAGGCATCGTCAGCGGCGACACCGACGGCATGCAGGCCTTCATGAGCGGCAACCTGCGCACCGAAGGCGACATGATGCTGGCGATGAAGCTGAGCGATCTGTTCCCTTCCTGAGAACGCTGGCTGTAACGCACGCATTGAAACGACAAATCCCGCCAATGGCGGGATTTGTCGTTTCTCGGCCGGCGATCAGCGGCGTCGACTTTCTTGAACTGCTCCAAATCTGGTGGGGGATGGCAGCGTTCGCCATGATCTACATCCTTGTAAAACTCGGGGCGGCGAATTTACCCGATTCAAGGCATGGACGGTACATGCAACAGCAACGCCACCAACGCACTCCACCCCGTCTGGTGTGACGCCCCCAACCCGCGCCCGGTCTCCCCATGGAAATACTCATGGAACAACACCAGATCACGGCTGGCCGGGTCCGCCTCCAACTGCGCATACCCGGCCATCGACGGACGCAGGCCATTGTCATCCCTGAGGACCAATCGGCTCAGGCGCTGGCTGAGGCTGTCGGCGACTTCCTCCAGGGACGACAGATAACCACTGCCCGTCGGGTACTCCACCGAGAAGTTATCCGCGTAGTACCGATGAAACTCGCGCAACGATTCGATCAGCATGTAATTCACCGGCATCCACAACGGCCCGCGCCAGTTGGAATTGCCGCCGTACAGACGCGAATCGGACTCACCGGGTTGGTAGCGCGCGCACAACGTGTCGCCGTTCATCTTCAGCGCCAGGGGCTGCTCGGCGAAGGCCTTGGACATTGAGCGCACGCCAAACGCCGAAAGAAACTCACCGTCATCCAGCATCCGCCGCAGCAAGTCCTTGGTGCGCTCGCCGCGCAATAACGCCAGCAACAGGCGATTGCCCTGCCCCGGTTCGTTCCAGCGCGAGACCAGCTTGGCCAGGTCCGGCCGGTGGTGCATGAAGCCCAACAACCGCTCACGCAAGCCTTCGAGGCCCTCATGCTCGCGCTGTTCCAGTACCAGCACGGCGAACAGCGGCATCAGGCCGACGATGGAACGCAGGCGCACCGGTTCGTTCTGACCGTCGGGACGGTGCAGTACGTCGTAGAAGAACAGGTCCTGTTCGTCCCACAGGCCCTCGGCGCTGTCGTCGACACGGTTGATCGCGCCGGCGATATACAGGAAGTGCTCGAAAAACTTCACCGCGATATCGACGTACACGACATTGCGCTTGGCCAGTTCCAGCGCGATACGCATCAGGTCCAGCGCATACGCCGCCACCCACGCCGTGCCGTCGGCCTGATCCAGTTGGTAGCCCGGCGGCAGCGCGGCCGAGCGGTCGAACAAGGCGATATTGTCCAGGCCGAGGAACCCACCCTGGAACAGGTTGCGCCCTTCGGCATCCTTGCGGTTGACCCACCAGGAGAAATTCAACAGCAACTTGTGGAAGATCCGCTCCAGGAAATCCATGTCGCCGACGCCGGTCAACGCCTTGTCCTGCTGATACACCCGCCAACAGGCCCAGGCATGCACCGGCGGGTTGGCGTCGTCGAAGCGCCATTCATAGGCCGGCAACTGGCCGTTGGGGTGCATGAAGCGGTCCTTCACCAGCAGCAACAGTTGTTGCTTGGCATACCCCGGATCGATCAGCGCCATGGCCACCGCCTGAAAGCCCTGGTCCCAGGAGGCATACCACGGGTATTCCCAGGTGTCGGGCATGGAGAGGATGTCGAAGTTGGACAGGTGCCGCCAATGGCTATTGCGCCGTTGCAGGCGTTCGGGCGGCGGCGCGGGTTGGGTCGGGTCGCCGTCGAGCCATTGGTTCACGTCGAAATAATAGAGCTGCTTGGACCACAGCAAACCGGCCAGGGCCTGGCGCTGCACATTGCGCGCATCGGCATCGGCGATACCCTGTTGCAACGCGGCGTAGAAGTCATCGGCTTCCTGGCGGCGCTGTTCAAACAGCTTGCGCGCATTGACCTCGGGCGCGTCCTTGGGCGCAAAACGCAGATACACGACTTTGCGCTCCAGCCCCGCCAACTCCAGGATGAAACGCGCGGCCGCCTTGGTGCCGCTGTCGCGGCGAATCGCGGTTTCCTGCCCCGCCACCACGTAATCGTTGATCCCATCCTTGAACGGCCCCGGCGCCGGTTGCCCGTCCAGCTTGGGGGCGTTGCTTTCGTTTTCGCAGAACAGCCATTCGACGCCGTCCTGGCCCCAGGCACTGAGGTGGCGGTCCGGCAATTCATGATGCCGCGCCAGCACGCGCTCGCCGTCCAGCCGCAACTGCGGTTTCGGCGCGCCGACGGCCCAGCTCCAATCATTGCGCGCCCACACCTGCGGCAGCACTTGCAGGCGTGTCGGCTGGTCGGAGCGGTTGTGGACGCTGACGCGCATGAAGATATCGTCGGGCTGGTGCTTGGCGTATTCGACGCTGACATCGCAATACCGGTTGTCTTCGAACACGCCGGTATCGAGGATTTCGTACTCGGCGTCCGCCAGCCCGCGCTGGGCGTTTTCGGCGATCAGGTCGGCGTAGGGAAACGCCGCGTGGGGATATTTGTAGAGCATACGCATGTAGGCATGACTCGGCACACCGTCGACGAAAAAGTACAGTTCCTTGACGTCCTCACCGTGGTTGCCCTCGGCGTTGTTCAGGCCGAACAGGCGCTCCTTGATGATCGCGTCATGCTCGTTCCACAGCGCCAGGCCCAGGCACCAGCGTTGCGCCTTGTCACTGAACCCGGCCAGGCCATCCTCGCCCCAGCGGTAAGCGCGGCTGCGCGCATGTTCGTGCGGGAAGTAACGCCAGGCATCGCCGTCGGCGCTGTAGTCCTCGCGCACCGTGCCCCATTGGCGTTCGCTCAGGTACGGGCCCCACTCGCGCCAGCACTCGGCGGAATCGGCGGCCAGGCGCTGGCCTTCAGTGGTTTGCACAATAGTGGCGCTCATCCAATCCTCCCTCAGCCATCGCGTAAGGCCAGTGTAGAACCCATTCCCGGCGGGATGCACATGAAGACGGTTTTACCCCACTCATTCGTTTGCAGAATGAAGTCCAGAGGAATCTTCGTTTGCGCGGGCCTGCGGCGCCCAACAGAATCGGGGGTAACGGCATTCATTACTCTTACCGCAGCCAGGAATTTTTCTATGCCCAGCACCGCGTTTATCAGCCCCGACGACATCCGCAAAGGTTTTTCCAAGGCCATGTCCGACATGTACCGCGATGAAGTGCCCCTGTACGGCGCGCTGATGGAGCTGGTGGCCGACATCAACCGCCGCGTGCTCGACGCCGACCCGAGCCTGGCGCAACAACTGCAACGGACCGGCGAAATCCAGCGCCTGGACATGGAACGCCACGGCGCCATTCGCCTGGGTACCGCCGCCGAACTGGCGACCATCCGCCGCCTGTTCGCGGTGATGGGCATGCAACCGGTGGGCTACTACGACCTGACCCCGGCCGGCGTGCCGGTGCATTCCACCGCATTTCGCGCCGTGCATGAATGCGCGCTGCAAACCAGCCCGTTTCGCGTATTCACCTCGTTGCTGCGCCTGGAACTGATCGAGAACCCCGAACTGCGCGCCTTCGCCGAAGCCGCCCTGGCCAAGCGTTCGATCTTCACCTCCGGCGCCCTCGCCCTGATCGAACAAGCGGAACGCGATGGCGGCCTCAACGCTGACGACGCCGAGGCATTCATCCGCCAGGCCCTGGAAACCTTCCGCTGGCACCACACCGCCACCGTCACCGCCGCGCAGTACCGGCAACTGAGCGACCAGCATCGCCTGATCGCCGACGTGGTGGCCTTCAAGGGCCCGCACATCAACCACCTGACCCCGCGCACCCTGGATATCGACCAGGTCCAGGCCGCCATGCCCGACAAAGGCATCACCCCCAAAGCCGTGATCGAAGGCCCGCCGCGCCGCCACTGCCCGATCCTGCTGCGCCAGACCAGCTTCAAGGCCCTCGACGAAACCATCGCCTTCACCGACGCCCAAGGCAGCCACAGCGCACGTTTCGGCGAAATCGAACAACGCGGCGTCGCCCTCACACCCAAAGGCCGCGCGCTGTACGACCAACTGCTGAATGCCGCCCGCGACGCACTCGGCGCCTTCCCCAACGAAGCCAACGCCGCGCATTACATGCACTTGATGGAACAGCACTTCCAGGCCTTCCCGGACGACCACACACAAATGCGCGAACAAGGCCTGGCCTACTTCCGCTACTTCGCCACCGACAAAGGCCTCGCGGCACGCGGCCAAGCCGACCAACCGCGCACGCTGGACGCGCTGATCGCCGCCGGTCACGTCGATGTAGAACCGCTGGTGTATGAGGATTTTCTGCCGGTGAGTGCCGCGGGGATTTTCCAGTCGAACCTGGGGGATGCAGCGCAAAGTCACTACGCAGCCAATTCGAACCAGGCCGAATTCGAACAGGCACTGGGGCGCAAGACCCTTGATGAGTTGGCGCTGTATGCCGAGACGCAACAACGCTCGATGGATGAATGCACTCACACGCTACTGGCCTGAAACAAACTGCCCGCCCGGCTCAGCAGCGCAATCCTCGCGCCCTATAACCCCCCAGAGCCGGGTGGACGGCGGGCATCATAAGTATCGGAGGGAAGGATGTCGTTCAGCCAAATCTGAAAAAATGTGCAAGGGAGCGACTGACGCGCTCCCTGCGGGGTGAATGGATCGCGCGCTTTACTCCAGCAAACCCTTGATCTCATCTTTAACCAACAAGCGTTTTTCCTTTAACTTCTTCAGCTCCTCATCGCTGCCGGCCGCCTTTTCAGCGCTCACCACCAGTTCGTCGACGGCGTTGTATTTATCAAACAGCGCGTTCAGACGCGGATTTTTCGCCCGGTGTCCATCGACTTCGTCCTTGCTCAAACCCAAGTCCTGATACAGGTCGTGTTTCACTGGCATGGCCTACCTCCGCAAGTTGATCAATGATTACGCCCTTGAAGCTAGCCCATTCCAGGGGGTCTTGTCATGTTTGCGGGCAAACCAATTCCGTTCGTCGCTACACCGGCGATGGAATCAAACCTTTGCCGCGCCCTGCCCTCCACTGTAGATCGCCACCCGAGGGAGACCGGTTTCATGAATCACGCCGCCACCGCTGTCGACACCCAATGCATCAACACCCTGCGCACCCTGGCCATGGATGCCGTGCAGAAGGCCAATTCCGGCCACCCCGGCACGCCCATGGGCCTGGCGCCGGTGGGGTATACGTTGTGGAGTCGCTTCCTGCGTTATCACCCGGAGCATCCCGACTGGCCCAACCGCGACCGTTTTGTATTGTCGGTGGGGCATGCGTCGATGCTGCTGTATTCGTTGCTGCACCTGGCCGGCGTGGTCGAGATCGATGCCCAGGGCCAGCGCTCGGGGCAGCCGGCGATCAGCCTGGACGATATCAAGCAGTTCCGGCAGATGGGCTCCAAGACCCCAGGCCACCCCGAGTACCGCATGACCACCGGCGTAGAAACCACCACTGGCCCCCTCGGCCAGGGGTGCGCCAACAGCGTCGGCATGGCCATGGCCGGGCGCTGGTTGGGCGAGCGCTTCAACCGCGACGGCCAGGTGCTGTTCGACTACAACGTCTACACCCTGTGCGGCGACGGCGACATGATGGAAGGCATCAGCAGCGAAGCCGCCTCCCTGGCCGGGCATTTGCGGTTGGACAACCTGTGTTGGATCTATGACAACAACACCATCAGCATCGAAGGCCACACCGAACTGGCCTTCAGCGAGGACGTGATCCAGCGCTTCCAGGCCTATGGCTGGCACACCTTGCATGTGACCGATGCCAACGATCTGAGTGCTCTGAGCACGGCGCTGCAGACCTTCCAGCGCAATACCGGTGCGCCGACCCTGATCGTGGTCGACAGCGTGATCGGCTACGGCTCGCCGCACAAACACAACACCGCCGCCGCCCATGGCGAGCCGCTGGGCGAGGCGGAGATCCGCCTGACCAAGGCCGCGTATGGCTGGCCGGAAGACGCCAGCTTCCTGGTGCCCGAGGAGGCGCGCACGGTGTTGCGTGATGCATTGCACGCGCGGGCCGAGCCGTTGTACCGACAGTGGCAGCAAACCCTGGCGTCCCTCGACCCGCAACTGGCCGACGAACTGCAACGCATGCGCGCCGGGAACATGCCCGAGCAATGGCAAGCTGAACTGCCCAGCTTCGACCCCGACGCCAAGGGCGTGGCCAGCCGTGCCGCCGGCGGCGCGGTGCTGAATGCCTTCGCCCGGCAGATTCCCTGGCTGCTGGGCGGCTCGGCGGATTTGTCGCCGTCGACCAAAACCAACCTGACCTTCGACGGCGCCGGACGTTTCAGTGCCGACGACTACAGCGGACGCAACCTGCACTTCGGCATCCGTGAACATGCCATGGGGGCGATCGCCAATGGCATGGCGCTGTCCTACCTGCGCCCGTACACCTCGACGTTCCTGGTGTTCAGCGACTACATGAAGCCGCCGATCCGCCTCGCGGCAATCATGGAATTGCCGGTGGTGTTCGTGTTTACCCATGACTCGATCGGCGTCGGCGAAGACGGCCCGACGCACCAGCCGATCGAACACCTGAGCCAACTGCGCGCCACGCCGGGGTTGCTGACCCTGCGTCCCGGCGACGCGAATGAAACCCTGGAACTGTGGAAGGTTGCCCTGGCCCAGACTCACCGGCCGAGCTGCATGGTGTTGTCGCGCCAACCGCTGCCGACTCTGGACCGCACGCAGTACGCAGCCGCGTCCGGTGCCGCCAAGGGAGCCTATGTGCTGGCCGGCGCCGCACACCCCGAGGTCATCCTGCTGGCAACCGGCAGCGAAGTCAGCCTGGCGGTGGCGGCGTATGAACAGCTCAAAGGCGAAGGCATTGCCGCGCAGGTGGTCTCGATGCCCAGCTGGGAGCTGTTCGAAGAGCAGCCCACCGCCTACCGCGACAGCGTAATGCCGCCAGCGGTGACCGCGCGGGTGGTGGTGGAACAGGCCGGTCCGTTGGGCTGGGACCGCTATGTCGGACAGACCGGCGCCAAAGTGGTGATGAACAGCTTTGGCGCATCGGCGCCCCTGGCCAAGTTGCAGGAGAAGTTCGGGTTTACCGTGGAGAATGTGGTGAAGCTGGCCAAGCAACAGATCCAACGGCAGGAACATTGATCACAACGGTGACTGACACTCCGCTATCGGGGGCAAGCCCCCTCCCACATGGGAGAGTGGGGCTCACCGCCGGCACCCGAGCATGAGCAAATGCCACTAACCCCGCCGATCAACCAAGGGAATGCGGTCAATGTGGGAGGGGGCTTGCCCCCGATAGCGGTGCATCAGTCACTGCATGAGTACCTGAACCACTGAAGTGCGCCCCATTGATGGTCAGACCAGCTCCCGGGCGAGAAACGGCGCGGTGCGGCTTTTCTTGCTCTTCGCCACCTGTCGCGGCGTGCCGCTGGCAACCACCTTGCCGCCCAGGTCCCCAGCGCCCGGCCCGATATCGATCACCCAGTCACTCTGGGCCACCACGCGCATTTCATGCTCCACCACAACCACCGTATGCCCGGCGTCGACCAGATGGTTCAGCTGGCGGAGCAAGCGGTCCACATCCCGTGGGTGCAGGCCGGTCGTCGGCTCGTCCAGCACATACAAGGTGGCGCCCCGGGCATTGCGTTGCAACTCGGTGGCCAGCTTGATGCGCTGCGCTTCGCCCCCGGACAGTTCCGTCGCCGGTTGGCCGAGGCGCAGATAGCCCAGGCCGATGTCGCGCAGCACCAGCAACGACCGCAGCACCCCCGGCTGCTCGGCGAACACCGCCACCGCCTGCTCGACGGTCAAGCCGAGCACTTGGGCAATGTTCAAACCTTGCCATTGGATCGCCAGGGTCTCGGGGTTGTAGCGCGCCCCGTGGCAGGTCGGGCACGGCGCATACACGCTGGGCATGAACAGCAACTCAACGCTGACGAACCCTTCGCCCTCGCAATTCGCGCAGCGGCCCTTGGCGACGTTGAAAGAAAACTGCCCCGCATCGTAATCACGCTGCTTCGCGGCCGGTGTGGCAGCGAACAGTTTGCGCACGTTGTCGAACAGCCCGGTGTAGGTCGCCAGGTTGGAGCGCGGGGTGCGGCCGATGGGTTTCTGGTCCACCTGCACCAGCCGGTGAATCCGTTCCAGCCCGGCGCTGATGCACCCGCCGCTGGTGGGCGGGGCGTCATCTTCCAGGCTCGGCTCGTCGTCGCTTTCCGGCACGCGGCCGAGGCCGCTGCCCACCAACTCCAGCAGCGCCTGGCTGACCAGGCTGGATTTGCCCGAGCCGGAAATACCGGTCACCGCAGTGAAGCAACCCAGCGGGAAATCGACACTCAAATCCTTGAGATTATTACGTGTGACGCCCTCCAGGCTCAGCCAGCCGGTCGGCTCGCGGCGCCGGGGATTGGCCGGGCGCCGTTCGGCAAACAGGTACTCACGGGTCTGCGACGCTTCAACCTGCGCCAAACCCGCCGGCGGTCCGCTGTACAGCACTTGCCCGCCGTGTTCACCGGCCGCCGGGCCGACGTCGATCAGCCAGTCGGCGCGGCGCATGGTTTCCAGGTCGTGTTCCACCACAAACAACGAATTGCCGGCGGCTTTCAAACGCGCCAGCGCAGTGAACAGCGCCTCGCCATCCGCCGGATGCAGCCCCGCCGACGGCTCATCCAGCACATAGATCACGCCGAACAACTGCGAACCCAATTGCGTGGCCAGGCGCAAGCGCTGCAACTCGCCGGACGACAAGGTCGGCGTGCTGCGCTCCAGGGACAGATAGCCCAGCCCCAGCTCGGTCAGGGTGCTGACCCGTTCGAGCAGATCCTCGGCGATGCGCTGGGCGGCCAGGCGCTTTTCCAGCGACAGTTTCATCGTGTCCTGCCCCGCCGCCACCGGCCGCAGCAGCTCGGCCAATTGAGTCAGCGACAGTTGCGAGAGTTCGCCGATGTCCACCCCGGCAAACTTCACCGACAACGCCGCCTGGGTCAGCCGCTTGCCGTCGCACAACGGGCAGGCGCTGCCCTGCATGAACTGCGCGACACGCTTTTTCATCAGCGCACTTTGGGTGTGGCTGAAGGTGTGCAGGATATAGCGCCGCGCGCCGCTGAACGTGCCCTGGTAGCTCGGCTCCAGCTTGCGTTTCAGCGCCTCGCGGGTCTGCTCCGGGGTGAAACCGGCGTACACCGGCACGGTCGGGGTTTCTTCGGTGAACAGGATCCAGTCGCGCTGCTTCTTCGGCAAATCACGCCACGGGATGTCGACGTCATAGCCCAGGGTCACCAGGATGTCGCGCAGGTTCTGGCCTTGCCACGCCAAGGGCCAGGACGCGACCGCACGCTGGCGGATGGTCAGCGAGGGATCGGGCACCATCAGCGCCTCGGTCACCTCATACACGCGGCCCAGGCCGTGGCATTGCGGGCAGGCACCCTGGGGCAGGTTCGGCGAAAAGTCCTCGGCATACAGCATCGCCTGCCCCGGAGGATAACTGCCGGCGCGCGAATAGAGCATGCGGATCAGGCTGGACAACGTCGTGACACTGCCCACCGACGAACGCGCACTCGGCGTGCCGCGCTGTTGTTGCAGGGCCACGGCAGGCGGCAGGCCTTCGATGGAGTCCACATCGGGCACGCCGACCTGATCGATCAGGCGTCGCGCATAGGGCGCCACCGATTCGAAATAGCGCCGCTGGGCCTCGGCATACACCGTGGAAAAAGCCAGGGACGACTTGCCGGAACCCGACACGCCGGTAAACACCACCAGGGCATCCCGCGGGATATCCACATCGACGTTACGCAGGTTATGTTCGCGAGCGCCGCGAACCCGGACGAACCCAAGGTGTTGGGCAGTGATCTGAGGGATGTTGCGCGATGAAGTCATGGTCAACCTTGTGGCGCGGCAAGCACGCGGCGCACCCGATGCGTCTGGGTTTCGGGGTTATAGGGCTTGCTCAGCAGATGAATGTCGGGGCTCAGCAGGTGCGGAATTGGCTAAAAAATGCATCGGTTGGCTCTTGGCGAAGAGAAGCGTGGGTTGGTGGTACAGCACCACGCATAGAAAATAGGAGCCTGCCGACAATCATTCGTTTCATTGCATATAGCTTATCCACGCAGGCCAGGGCAACTGCGCTCAGTGAAAATCCCGGCTGCGCACAGCGATGCCTTGCAGCAACGGCGACAGGTCGGTGAGGCGCCCGGCGATCAGGTGCCGCACCTCGCCCACCGCCTCCCAGCGCCCGTCCACCTTGAGCAGGCGCGAGCCGACCAGGGCCTGGCGCTGACGTTCTGCCAGATCGCGCCAGACCACCACATTCAGGTTGCCGAATTCATCCTCCAAGGTGACAAAGGTCACACCGCTGGCGGTGCCGGGGCGCTGGCGACCGGTCACCAGGCCGGCGACGCTGACAGTGCGGCCATGCTCCACCGCCATCAGCTCACGGGAACTGCGGCAGCGCCGTTTGCGCAATTCATCGCGCAACAACGCCAATGGATGCGGGCCCAGGGTGGTGCCGAGCGTGGCGTAATCGGCCTGCAGGTCTTCGCCCACCGTGGGTGTCGGCAACTCCACCCGCGCTTCGTCGGGGCTGGGCAGGCCGGCGAACAGCCCGAGTTGTTTGTGTACCCCCGCCACTTCCCAGCGCGCCGTGTGCCGGTTGCCGGCCAACGCCCGCAAGGCTCCGGCATCCGCCAGCAAGGCTTGGGCGCGGGGATCCAGCCCGGCGCGTCGGTCGAGGTCGGCAATGTCGCTGAATGCACGGTGCTCGCGCGCCGCTTCGATCCGTCGCCCATCCTCTTCGCGAAATCCCGCGATCATGCGCAACCCCAGGCGAATCGCCGGTTGCGCGCCGCTGATGGGTTCCAGGCTGCAATCCCAGTCACTGGCCTGCACGTCCACCGGGCGGATCTGCAAACGATGGCGCCGCGCGTCCTGCAGGATCTGGTCCGGGCTGTAGAACCCCATGGGCCAACTGTTGATCAACGCACAGGCGAAGGCCGCCGGTTCATGGCATTTGAGCCAGCAACTGGCGTAGGTCAACAAGGCAAAACTGGCGGCGTGGGATTCCGGAAAGCCATAGCTGCCAAAACCCTTGATCTGCTCGAAGATCTGCGCGGCGAAGGCTTCGCTGTAGCCGTTTTTGAGCATGCCGGTGCGCAAGCGTTGCTGGTGCGGTTCAAGGCCGCCGTGACGCTTCCAGGCCGCCATGGAACGGCGCAACTGATCAGCTTCACCGGGGCTGTAATCGGCGGCAACCATGGCGATCTGCATCACCTGTTCCTGGAACAACGGCACGCCGAGGGTGCGTTCGAGCACCGCTTCAAGCTGCGGCGACGGATAGGTGGTGGGCTCCTCTTTGTTCCGCCGCCGCAGGTACGGATGCACCATGCCGCCCTGGATCGGCCCCGGGCGCACGATGGCGACTTCAATCACCAGGTCGTAAAAGGTCTGCGGCTTGAGCCTGGGCAACATCGACATCTGCGCCCGCGACTCGATCTGGAACACGCCGAGGGTGTCGGCCTTGCTGATCATTGCGTAGGTGGCCGGGTCTTCCTTGGGGATCGTCGCCAGGCACAGGTCGTGGCCACGGTGGCGACGCAGCAGGTCGAAACAGCGGCGGATCGCGCTGAGCATGCCCAGGGCGAGGATATCCACCTTGAGCAGGCCGACGGCGTCGAGGTCGTCCTTGTCCCACTGGATGATGGTGCGCTCGGCCATCGCCGCATTTTCCACCGGCACCAGGGTGTCCAGCGGGTGTTCGGAAATCACGAAGCCGCCGGGGTGCTGAGAGAGGTGCCGGGGGAAACCGATCAGTTGCTGGGTCAGCGCGAGTATGCGGCGCAGCACCGGGCTGTCGGGGTCGAAACCGCCTTCACGCAGGCGTTCCAGGGGCGGCGCTTGGTCACTCCAGCGCCCGCAGCACTCGGCCAGGGCATTGACCTGGTCCGGCGGCAACCCCAGGGCCTTGGCCACATCGCGCACCGCGCCGGCACCGTGGTAGCTGCTGACCACCGCCGTCAGTGCTGCGCGGGTGCGGCCGTAGCGCTGGAATACGTATTGCAGCACCTCTTCGCGGCGTTCGTGCTCGAAGTCGACGTCGATGTCCGGCGGCTCGTTACGCTCCCGGGACAGGAAGCGCTCGAACAGCATGTTCATCAGGCTCGGGTTGATCTCGGTGATGCCCAAGGCGAAACACACCGCCGAGTTGGCCGCCGAACCCCGGCCCTGGCACAGGATCGAACGGCTGCGAGCAAAGCGCACGATGTCATGCACCGTGAGGAAATAGCTTTCATAGCCCAGCTCGCTGATCAGTTCCAACTCGCGGTCGATCTGCTGCCGGGTCTTGGCGTCGACCCCTTGCGGCCAGCGCCGGGCGATGCCTTCTTCGGTGACGGCGCGCAGCCAGGATCGGGCGTCATGGCCGGCGGGCACCAGCTCACGCGGATAGTGGTAGCGCAGTTGGCTGAGGTCGAAGGTACAACGGCGCGCGATGGCCAGGGTTTCGTCGAGCAACGACGGCGGATACAACGCCTGTAACGCCGACAGGCTGCGCAGATGCCGCTCGCCATTGGGATGCAGGCGCGTGCCGGCTTCGGCCACCGGTACGTGATGGCGGATGGCGGTCATGGTGTCTTGCAGGGCGCGGCGGCCGCGGGCATGCATATGCACATCGCCGCAGGCCACCGCCGGGAGCTGCAGGCTGGCGGCCAGGGCCAGGCGTTGCTCCAGGTGACGCGCATCGTCCTGCCCGCAATGCAGATGCACCGCCAGCCACAGGCGCTCGGCGAAGGTACGGCGCAGCCATTGGATCGAGGCCTGGGTGTCGCTGTCTTCGGCAATCCAGAGCGCCAACAGGCCGGGCAGCGGTTGGTCGAAGTCTTCTGGCAGCAGGCGATAACGGCCCTTCTCCGCCCGTCGTCGGGCCAGGGTGATCAAGCGGCACAGGTGCTGGTAGCCGCTGAGGTCTTCCACCAGCAGTAGCAGTTTCGGGCCGTTTTCGACGCGCATCTCACTGCCGATGATCAGCGGCAAACCCACCGCTTTCGCCGCCTGCCAGGCGCGCACGATGCCGGCCAGGGTGCATTCGTCAGTGATCGCCAGGGCGCTGTAGCCCTCGCGCTTGGCCCGCTCGAACAACTCCAGCGCCGTGGAGGCGCCGCGCTGGAAGCTGAAGTTGGACAGGCAATGCAGCTCGGCGTAACTCATGCGAACCAGCCTTGCAGCCACAACCCGTCGCATTGCCCCACGGTGCGGTAGGCCCAGCCTTGCTGGCCGGCGCGGGTCTGGATCAGGTAATAGTCGCGGCGGATATCGGCGCCATCCCACCAGCCCGATTCGATGCGCTCCGGGCCCTTCAGGATCTGCACGCCCGCCTCGGCCAGCAAGGTCGGCTCGGCGAGCAGCCAGCCGGGGCGTTGCACGTTGTTCAAAGTGGGGCACGGGTTTTTATCGGTCGCCGCTTGCCAGGCGCATTCGGGGCGGTGGTCGGCGTGAAAACGCAGGCCGTGTACCGCCTCATCGCCAAGCCGGGCGCGCAGGCGTTCGCGCAGTTGCGCCCAGGGCAGGGTCTGTTGCGGGCGGTCGTCGAACAGGTCCTGGCGTTGCGGCACGAACACCGGCAGGTCCTGGGCCACCAGGCGAACACCGCGCACGGGGGACGTCACTTGCACCTGCTCCAGACGCCCGCGGGCCAGTTCGAACAGCATCGGCGCTTCACGCTCGGCGCTGAGCAGGCCGACCGGGATCACGCTGTCGGGGGCCTGGGTGTGTTCCAGGTGCAGGGCGAAACGCTGGACGCCACTGTCGCGGCCACAGAGGAAGGCGGACAGGTCGCCGGTCAGGCGACGCAGCGGGAATAACAGGGCCTGGTGGGATTGCACGTCGTAGTTCAGCTCGATGCGTACATCGAAGCGGTCCGGCGGCTGATAGAAGCCCAGCGCCAACGGCCGCTGCCCGCTCAGGGCATCCAGATGCTTGAGCAACGCCGCATCGAAGCGCCGCGCCAGGGTGTGCCGAGGCAACGCCTGCACCTGGGCCAGGCTGCGCAAGCCCATCCGCGACAAAGCGATGGCGGCCTGCGGGTCCAGGCCGGCGCGGTCGATGGGCAGTGGCGCCAAGGCCTGCATCAACGCGTGATCATCGGCCACGGCCAGGCCATCGTAGCGGTTCGCCAGCACCCGCGCCGCCACCGGGTTGGGCGCGGCGACGATGCGATGACGAAAGCCCAGTTCGCTCAGTTCTTTGCGCAGACGGGCCTCGAAGCGCGGCCAGGGCCCGAACAGGCCCAGGCTCGACTCGATCTCAAACAGCAAGGCGCGCGGGTAAAACACGCTGACCTGGGAACTGAACTGGTAGGCCCAGGCCGCCAGAAACTGCTGCCAGCGTTCGATCTCCACGGGGTCGTATTCGGCGCAGGCAAAGGTTTTGACCAGCGCATGCGCCGCCGTCAGCGATTGACCGGGGCGCAGGCCCAAGGCATGCGCGGCCGCGTTGACGGTTTGCAGGACGCGCCGCTGCGGCGTGCCGGCCAGCAGCGCCAGCGGCTCGTGCGGCGTCGGATGCATACGCTGCACCGCGTCCAGCGCCAATTGCGGGAAGACAATACACACCCAGCGCATGCCAACCTCAGTGCCCGGCCAGCGCAATCGGCGCCGGGTGGGCCAGCCCGCCCCGGCACTTGAGCACCCGCACTTGCGCGGGCCGGGCGTCGACCGCCAGGCGCAGAGCGGCCGGCGAGGCGTTGAGCGCGTCACTCAGGGCGCGCCAGGCAAACGCCAGGGTCTGCCCGGTTTCCGCCGCCACCTGCAAGCGCCGCAAGGCACGATCATCGGCCTTGCGCGGCCAGCACAACACCGCACCGCAACTGCCCGAACGCAGGCACTGCTCGACCGCCCACAACGCATCCCGCTCCTCGGCCCGGACCACCGCGAGCTGACGCAAATCCACCCCGGCGTTCTGCCAGGCGTGGGGGTACGGCGTGTAGGGCGGCGCCACCAGCACTATGCGCTCCCCCGCCGCTGACAAACGCGCCAGGGTCGGCAACACCAGTTGCAGTTCGCCCACGCCGTCCTTGGCCATGAGGATTTCGCTGAGGGCCGACTCCGGCCAGCCGCCCGTGGGCAGCACCGCATCCAGCGCCGCCAGCCCCGTGGGGTGGACACTGGCCGGTGGCGCGGCGGGCCGGCCCTTCCACACACGCCCGCCATTGAACAGCGCGTCCAGGGCAACGACGGCGCCCATCAGCCTTGCCTCACCAGGCCGCAGAACACGCCTTCGATGGCCAGGTCCTGATCGGGCCCGACCACGATGGGTTGATACGCGGGGTTGCGCGGCAGCAGCCGCACGCTGTCGCCATTGCGTTCGAAACGCTTGATGGTGACTTCACCGTCCAGGCGCGCCACCACAATCTGCCCGTTCACGGCTTCGGCACTGCGGCGCACGCCCACCAAATCGCCGTCGAGGATGCCGTCTTCGATCATTGAGTCGCCCTGCACCCGCAACAGATAGTCCGGGGTTTTCGCGAAAGTGGCCGGGTCGAGTTGCAGGCGGCTGTGGACTTCGGCATCGGCGCCGATGGGCAAGCCGGCGGCGACACGGCCCAGGACCGGGACGTCCAGCCATTCGGGCCGCGCTGGCGGGTTGAGCAGGCGAATGCCACGGGCCTGGTTGGGGTTGACTTCGATGAAGCCGGCTTCGGTCAGGGCCACAACGTGTTTGCGGGCGACGCTGCGGGAGGCGAAGCCGAATGCCTCGGCGATCTCGGCGAGGCTGGGGGATTGGCCTTGTTGCGCGATGCGGTCGCGGATGAAGGTCAGGATGGCGGTGCGGCGGGGGGTTAGGGTTGTCATGGAGTACATTTGTACTCTTGTGGGAAATTTCTGACAAGAGCCGGTAGTCGGGGGTTGGGGTTGTGTGTATATCCGTTATTTAGGTAACGGCAGCTATTGGTTCCGCCCTTACGGCGGGTCACTTTGGAAAAGCCCCAAAGTAACCAAAGGGCTCTTGCCCCACCACTCGGCACCTCGCTAGTGCTCGGTGTGCCCTCACTCCGGCTTGAATCCGTGGGCCGCCGTCATGGGCCATCCCTGGCCCAGGACGGCTAACCCGGCGTCCTGCCGGGTTACCCACGGATTCAAGCCTGCGTTCGGCCAGCGTGGTTTTACGGGGCGCCTAAGATCAAGATCAAAAGCCAGAGCCAGAGCCAGAGCCAGAGCAAGAGCAGAATGAGCTCTATCTGATCCATGGAGATCAAAATGTGGGAGGGGGCTTGCCCCCGATAGCGGTGGATCAGTCATGCATGTAGTGACTGACACACTGCCATCGGGGGCAAGCCCCCTCCCACATTTCTGACCGAGTTCGGCTTGCAGGATCAGGTTGGCTATAAGGCCGCGCCCAAGAGCAAGAGCAGAACGAGTCCTATCTGATCCATGGAGATCAAAATGTGGGAGGGGGCTTGCCCCCGATGGCGGTGGATCAGTCATGCATGTAGTGACTGACACACTGCTATCGGGGGCAAGCCCCCTCCCACATTTCTGACCGAGTTCGACTTGCAGGATCAGGTCGAATATAAGGCCGCGCCCAAGAGCAAGAGCCAGAGCAGAACGAGTTCTATCTGATCCATGGGGATCAAAATGTGAGAGGGGGCAAGCCCCCTCCCACACTTTTTTGACCGCGTTGGGCTTTCAGGATCAGGTCGGCTATAAGGCCGCCGCGCGTTGGTTACTTTTCGGGTTGGCCATTACCGAAGAAACGCATCGCCACACCACCTAAACCTTAAACCGCGCCACCGTCTGATGCAGTTCCCCCGCCATCCCTGCCAGATCATGCCCCGCCGTTTCGGTATGCAAGGCCCCTTGCAATACCTGTTGCGACAGGTTCCGAATCCCCACCAGGTTGCGATCCACTTCCCGCGCCACCAGTGCCTGTTCTTCGGTGGCGCTGGCAATCATCAAGTTGCGCTCATTGATCTGCGAAATCGAGCGGGTGATTTCATCCAGCGCCTCCCCCGAGCGTTGCGCCACGCCCAAGGTCGCCTGCACCCGTTCGCTGCTGCTGTGCATGGCGGCCACGGCGTGTTCGGTGTCCTGGCGGATGTTGCCGATCATCTGCTCGATCTCCTGGGTCGAGGTCTGGGTACGATGGGCCAGGGCGCGCACTTCATCGGCGACCACCGCAAAACCGCGCCCGGCATCGCCGGCCCGGGCCGCTTCGATCGCGGCGTTGAGGGCCAGCAGATTGGTCTGGTCGGCGATGCTGCGGATCACGTCCAGCACGCCGCTGATGTCTTGCACGCGGCCGGCGAGTTGCTGGATGCGTTCGGAGGTTTCCACCACACCGGTGGCCAGGGTGTTGATCGAGGCCACGGTTTCCTGCACCTGCGCCCGCCCAAGCTGGGCGGTCTGTTCCGACAGGCGCGAGGCTTCGCTGGTGCTCACCGCGTTGCGCGCGACTTCATCGACGGCGGCGGTCATTTCGTTCACCGCGGTGGCGGCCTGTTCGATTTCCTGGCCCTGCAACTGCAGGCTGCTGCTGGTCTGGCTGCTGACTGCGCTCAACTCTTCGGATGAACTGGCCACGCCATCCACCGAGGCGGCGATCTGCCGGACCATCTGGTTGAGGTTCTGCTGCATCTGGTGCAGGTTGCGCATCACGCTGCCGTCGGCACTGTTGCCCAGCGGCACCTCGATGGTCAGGTCGCCCTGGGCGATATGGCTGAGCACCCGCGCCACCTCGTCCGGCTCGCCGCCCAAAGGCCGGGTGACGCTGCGCGTGACGATCACGGCGGCCGCCACGACCAGGCTCACGCATAGCAGGAATAATCCGATCATCGTGCGGCGCGCATCGTCGTAGAGAATTTGCGCAGCCTGCTCGCGCTCGACGAACAGTCGGCCTTGCATGGCCATCAACGCATCGAGGCTCTTGAACACCTCAAGCTCGGCCGGCACCACCTGCTGTTTGAGCTGGGCCAGGCCCTGCTCGCGGGCGCCCTGCTTGATCAGCGCCTGCACCTGGGTAAAGGCCGCGACGTAGGTTTCCCGATGGGTTTTCAACGCGGCATAGGCCGCCTTGCCTTCGGTGGTATCGAACAGTGGCTCCAGGGTGGCGAACGCCTGGGTAATGCGCTGCCGGGTGGTGCCAATGGCCTCTTGGGCCTGCTGGTTATCCTGGTCGATCAGCAGGTCGCGGGTGTTGCGCCCGTTATCGCGCACGCCGGTGGCGATCACCATGATCGGTGCGATTTTCGGCCAGTCCTGCTGCACGATCTGTTCGGACTGTTGCTTGAGGGTTGCCAGGTCGTGCAAGGCGTAAAACACCAAACCGACCAGAGCCAGCGGCGCAATCGCGAAGCCGATGACAATGCGTTGTGCCGTGGTTAACTGCGTCATTCTAAACATTCCTTGATGAATACCTGCCCGAAACGGGCAGCATCTTTAAAAATCCTGGAAGGGCGATCGGTCACCCTCGTAATACAAAAGCCGGAAACAACTCGCGCATGTGGCCCCACAACTCCGGCAATGCCATCTGTGCCGGGGCAATCGGCAATTGCTCATCGAGCATGCTTGCCGTGCGGACCATCTGCACGGCGAAGCGCTTGACACCACTGGCTTGCAAACGCTGGGCCAGGCGCAACAGGCGCGACGTATCGATCAGATGCCAATGCACCGTGGTGCGACACTCGTAGTCCACGCCACTGGCCAGCAAGGTCTCCAAACTGCGCCAATTGGCGGCGCCGCTGCCTTTGACCTGGGTGACCAGTTGATAGTCCTCGACCAGGGCCTTCACATCGAAGCCCACCCAGTCGGCATGGCGCAGCGCATTGGCAAAGCCTGCCGGTTTGATCCCCGCACTGTGCAGGCCCACGCGAAAGCCCATGGCGCGTACCTCGTCCATCGCCGCTGGCAAACCTTCCTGCAAGGTCGGTTCACCGCCGCTGAACACCACTGCGTCCAACAGGTCCTGGCGGCGCTGCAAAAACAGCAAAACCCGGCGCCAATCGATCTCCGCGCTACCGCGCGGTGCAATCAGGTCCGGGTTATGGCAGTAACGACAGCGCCAGGCACAACCCTGGCAGAACAGCACACAGGCGAGCATGCCGGGGTAGTCGAGGGTGGTCAGGGGCACCATGCCCCCAACCCGTAGCATTCGACTCATTGGCGCCCGGCCGCGCAAGCCGCTTCGGTAAAGTGAACACGCTCCTTGTGTTCGGACTGTTTGCCGGGGTTGAACGCGGACACCGGCCGGTGGTAACCCATCACCCGGGTCCAGACTTCGCAGCGCTGACGTTGTGGCTGGGATGTTTGCATGGTGAATCTCCTTGCGGGTTGAAAAACAGGTTCAAGACTGGGCGGCAAGCGCGAGGATCTCATCGCACTTGGGGCAGAACTCGTGTTCGCCGGCGAGGTAGCCGTGTACCGGACAGATCGAGAAGGTCGGGGTCACGGTCAGGTACGGCAGGCGGAAACGCCCCAGCGCTTTGCGCACCAATTGCTTGCAGGCCTGGGCCGAGGAAATCTGTTCGGCCATGTACAGGTGCAGCACAGTACCGCCGGTGTATTTGCATTGCAGTTCGTCTTGCAGCTCGAGGGCTTCGAAGGGGTCTTCGGTGAAGCCCACCGGCAGTTGCGACGAGTTGGTGTAGTACGGCGCATCCAGGCTGCCGGCTTGCAGGATGTCCGGGTAGCGCTTGCGGTCTTCCTTGGCGAAGCGGTAGGTGGTGCCTTCCGCCGGGGTGGCTTCGAGGTTGTAGAGGTGACCGGTTTCTTCCTGGAAGCGCAGTAAGGTGGCGCGCACATGGTCGAGCAGGCGCAGGGCGAACGCGCGGCCTTCTTCGGTGTGCGTGCCCTGCGTGTCATCCGTGAAATTGCGCAGCATCTCGTGCATGCCGTTGAGGCCGATGGTGGAGAAGTGGTTGCGCAACGTCCCCAGGTAACGCTTGGTGTAGGGGTACAACCCGGCGTCCATGTGGTGCTGGATCACCTTGCGCTTGACCTCCAGGCTTTCCATGGCCATTTCCATCAGGCTGTCCAGGCGTTGCAGCAAGCCGCCGGTATCGCCCTTGAACAGGTAACCGAGGCGCGCGCAGTTGATTGTCACCACGCCCAGCGAGCCGGTCTGCTCCGCCGAACCGAACAGCCCGCCGCCGCGCTTGAGCAGCTCGCGCACGTCCAGTTGCAGGCGACAGCACATGGAGCGCACCTGGTTGGGTTGCATGTCCGAATTGAGGAAGTTCTGGAAATACGGCAGGCCATAGCGCGCGGTCATCTCGAACAGGCGGTCGGCGTTCTCGCTGTCCCAGGGGAAATCATGGGTGATGTTGTAGGTCGGAATCGGGAAGGTGAACACCCGCCCCTTGGCATCCCCGGCCTGCATCACTTCGATGTAGGCGCGGTTGATCAGCTCCATTTCCGTTTGCAGGTCGCCATAGGCAAACGGCATTTCCTTACCACCGATCACCGGCACCTGCTCGCGCAAGTCTTCCGGGCAGACCCAATCGAAGGTCAGGTTGGTGAATGGCGTCTGGGTGCCCCAGCGCGACGGCACGTTGAGGTTGTAGATGAACTCCTGCACCGCCTGGCGCACCTCGGGGTAGCTCAACTGGTCTTTGCGCACATAAGGCGCAAGATAGGTGTCGAACGAGCTGAACGCCTGGGCGCCGGCCCATTCGTTTTGCAGGGTGCCGAGGAAGTTGACCATCTGCCCCAGGGCACTGCTCAAATGCTTGGGCGGCCCCGCTTCGACGCGACCCGGCACGCCATTGAGGCCTTCGTGCAGCAACGAGCGCAGCGACCAACCGGCGCAGTAGCCGGCGAGCATGTCGAGGTCGTGGATATGCAGATCCGCCTCACGGTGTGCGCGGCCGATCTGCTGGCTGTAGACCTCGTCCAGCCAGTAATTGGCGGTGACCTTGCCCGACACGTTCAGCACCAGCCCGCCGAGGGAATACCCCTGGTTGGCATTGGCCTGCACGCGCCAGTCTTCACGGTCGAGGTATTCGTTCATCGAGGTGGCGACTTCCACCAGGGTCTTGCGGTCGCGGCGCAAGCGACCGTGCTGTTCGCGGTAGACGATATACGCGCGCATCGACAGGAAGTAACCGGCGTCCATCAACACCCGCTCGACGCTGTCCTGGATCTGCTCCACATCCAGCCGTTCGATGCCGCGCAGCCGCGCCAGTACCGCACCGAGCAACAGGTCGACCTCGGCCTCCCGATACTCGCCGGTGGCATTGCCGGCGGCGATCAGCGCCTGACGGATTTTTTCGGCGTCGAAGGCAACGAGGCTACCGTCGCGTTTGTGCAGGCGGTTACTGACCAGCGGGCTGAGCATGCTTTGCATTGGAAGGCTCCAGACACTACATATAGATTTAATAAATCTTTGAAACACAATATGCAGTGATATTACGGTCAAGCGTTTGGGCTGCCATTGATCAAGGTCAAGTCTGAACGAAGATCAAAATGTGGGAGGGGCGGTGCGACGATTCGACTTGTTCCCGATAGCGGTGGATCAGTCGTGCATGTATTGGCTGACACACTGCTATCGGGGGCAAGCCCCCTCCCACAGTAAGTCTCCTCCCACAGTAAGTTCCCTGCCACAGCAAGTCCCCTGCCACATTCAACCGCCGCTCATATTCATGAAGCGCACCACCTGCACCTCCCCTGCCCCGGTGAAATCATGGCGCAGCGGCTTACCCCGCAATCCCTTGTGCAACGCCTCGATCAACGGCGCGTCGTCCAACGGGTAACGCCGCAGCAAAGCGCGGAAGTCCACCGCGTTGTCCTGCCCCAGGCACAGCAGCAACTGCCCTTCGACGGTCATCCGCACGCGGTTGCAACTGCCGCAGAAGTTGTGGGAGTTGGGCGAGATAAAGCCGATGCGCGTGCCCGGATGCCGCGCCAGGCGCACATAGCGCGCCGGGCCGCCGCTGTTTTCGGTGCTGTCGAGCAAGGCATGGTGACGGGCGATCACGCTGCGTACTTCATCACTGGCACAGAACGTCTCGCCGCGGGAGCGGCCCACGTCGCCCAGGGGCATTTCCTCGATAAAGCTGATGTCGATGCCTTGGTCAATCGCGTACTGCACCAGCGCCGGCACTTCATCGAAGTTGCGCCCTTTCATCACCACGCAGTTGAGCTTGACCCGCTCGAACCCGGCCTCTCGCGCCGCCTCGATACCGTCCAGCACCTGGCGCAGATCACCGTTGCGGGTGATCGCGCGAAAGCGCTGCGCATCCAGGCTGTCGAGGCTGATGTTCATGCGCTTGACCCCGGCGTCCACCAGCGGCTGCGCGAGGCGCGCCAACTGCGAGCCGTTGCTGGTCATCACCAGTTCGCGCAAGCCCGGCAGTGCCGCGATATTGCGGCACAACCCGACAATGCCCGGGCGGATCAACGGCTCGCCGCCGGTCAGGCGGATCTTGCGCACGCCCTGGCCGACGAACAGCGCGGCCAGGCGTTCCAGCTCTTCCAGGGTCAGCACCTGCTGGCGCGGCAGGAACGTCATGTTTTTCGCCATGCAGTACACACAGCGAAAATCACAACGGTCGGTCACCGACAAGCGCAGGTAATCGATCGAACGGCCCACCCCATCCACCAGGCTCATGTCACTGCACCAACGGCGAGTCGGCGCCCTGCAGCGCGATGCCACGAATGTCCGCCGCGCCGATCAGGGTTTGCAGGTACTGCACCAATGCCTTTTGCCACACGCCTTGCTGCAACTGGGTGCGGATCGCCACCGCCACCGCTTCATACGGCAGCGGTTGGCCTTCGATACGCTGATCGACATAGATCACATGCCAGCCATAACGACTCTCCAGCGGCTTGCCGGCCAGGCCCGGCGCGAGGGTGAACAACTGACGCTCCAGCTCGGGCACGGTCTGGCCCTTGCTCACCTGGCCCAGCGAACCGCCCTGGGCCTTGGACGGGCACGCCGAATACTGCAGGGCCAGCTCGGCGAATTGGCCGGGCTGCTCGTTCAGGTTCTGCAGCAGCACTTCCGCCTGGCCGTGCGCCAGATGGCGCGCCTCGGCGTCGTCCGGCGCGCACTCGAGCAGAATGTGCCGCACCGCCAGCAACGGCGCACTGTGAAAGCGCCCGCGGTTGTTCTCGAAGTAGCGCACACAGGTGGCCTCGTCGCACTCAGGCACCTTGACCTCACGCTCGAGCAGCAAGCGCGTGGCGGCTTCTTCTTCGTTCTCGCCGGCGGCGATCTCCACCGCCAGGCCCAGCTCGGCGATCCGCTGCTGCAACAGCTCGCGGATCACCAGCGCACGGGCGGCCAGATACACCGCCTCCTCGCGGCTTTCGGCCGGGTGATATTGCAACTCCAGTGCCATGGCCTCCGGCGTGACAGGCACGCCGTTGACGCTGATGATCGGCCATTCCTGTTCACTGCTGGCGATCAACTCAGGCGCCTTGAGTTCCTCGAACAGAGCCGGGGCCGCAACCTCGGCCACCACCGGTTCTTTGACCGACGAGCCGCAACCGCCGCTGCCGCCATTACCGCCACCACATCCGCATCCAGTTGTCATGACGCTCTCCTCAATACTTCTGCCGCACGATTTGATAACGACGCCCCAGGTACCAGATCGGCGCGCTGACCATATGCACCAAGCGGGTAAACGGGAACAGCACGAACAGGGTCAAGCCCAGCGCCACATGCGCCTTGTAGATCAGGCTGACCGGCTCGATCGACGCCGCCGCGTCCACTGGCCGCAACAGCACCACGTTCTGCGCCCAGTCGGCGAGCATCACCATGACCGAACCGTCCATATGCCCGGTGGACGCGACGATGGTCAGCAAACCGAGCACCAACTGCGCGAGCAGCACCAGCAGGATCAGGATGTCCGACGGGCTCGACGTGGCCCGTACACGCGGGTCGCCCAGACGGCGCTTGACCAGCATCAGCAAACCCACCAGGCACAGCAGGCCGAAGACGCCACCGGAGACCATCGCCAGCAACTGCTTGTGCTCAGTGCTGATCACATGGTGATAGACCGACGCCGGGGTCAGCAGGCCGACAAAGTGCCCGGCCAGCACGAACAGCACGCCAATGTGGAAGAAGTTGCTCGCCACGCGCATGCCACGGTTGTTGAGCATCTGGCTGGAGCCAGCCTTCCAGGTGTACTGCGACAGGTCGAACCGCGCCCAACTGCCCAACAGGCAGATCGCCAGGGCGACATAGGGGTACACCCCGAATACCAGCAAATTCCACTTAGACATTACCCACCTCCGTGGCCGGCACTGCGGCCTGCCCTTCTTGCTGAAAATCCACCCAGTGCAACGGCACCGCGCTTTCTTCGCGGGCTTTGCCCGGTGCGCTGGGCATCGAGCTGCAACGGTCTTGTTGTTCGGCCTGCATAAAGTCCACCGCTTCCTCTTCCCAGATCTTGTCCAGGGCTTCGAGGGAGTCGTCACGCGGCTCGGCGGCGACCTGCGCGCGCAGTTCGGCCACGGCCTGGTGCGGCTCGGCACCCGAGATCTGCAGCAACGCACGGAAGCAACTGGCGTAGCCGCTCTCGCGCTCGTCCAGACGTGCGGCGAGCAGCGCCAGCAAATGCGCCACATCCGCCAGGCCCTCGCGGGCCTCGATGTCTTCGCGGGTCGAGAGGAACTCCAGGTACAGCGGGATATAGTCCGGCAGCTCCTTGACGCCGATGGCAAACCCGGCCTCTTCGTACTGGGCCATCATGTCGACCATGGCCTGGCCACGGTCGCGGGACTCGCCGTGGACGTGTTCGAACAACAGCAACGACAGCGAGCGCCCACGGCCGAACAGCGCGCCGTAGTGTTCCTGGCCGTCCATCAGGTCATTGGCGCAGATCAGCTCGAGCAACTCGAACAACGCGCCGCGCTGCTTGGGGCTGATCTCCCGCGACTCGATGATCGCCTGTTCCAGTTCGTCGCGGCCGTTCACCAGGGTTTCGGTGGGGTAGTCCAGCAGCAACGAAATCACTTTGAGAATACGCATGCTCAGTCCTCCCAGATCTGTACGGTTTTCAACACGTCGCGACGGTTGGCCTTCTTGGCGCCGAACATGTTGGTGTCGGAGCTGCCGCTGCAACCGCTGCCGAAGCTGAAACCACAGCCGGAGCGTTCGGCGAACGCGTCGCTCATGGCGTCTTCACGGTGCGCGCTCGGCACCACAAAGCGGTCTTCGTAGTTGGCGATCGCCAGGTAGCGGTACATCTCTTCCACCTGTTCCACGCTCAGGCCGACGTCTTCGAGCACTTGCAGGTCCTGCACGCCGTCGACTTGCTGGGAGCGTTTGTAGGCACGCATCGCCAACAGGCGTTTGAGCGCACGCTTGACCGGTTTTTCATCGCCGGCGGTGAGCAGGTTGGCCAGGTAACGCAGCGGAATGCGCAGGCTGTCGACATCCGGGATCACCCCGTTCATGCCCACGGTGCCGGCGGCGGCAGCGTTCTGGATCGGCGACAGTGGCGGTACGTACCAAACCATCGGCAAGGTGCGGTATTCCGGGTGCAGCGGCAGTGCGAGTTTCCAATCGACGGCCATTTTGTAGACCGGCGAGCGCTGGGCCGAGTCGATCACCGACTGCGGCACGCCATCGGCCAGGGCCTGGCGAATCACCGCCGGGTCATTCGGGTCGAGGAAAATTTCCAGCTGTTTCTCGTACAGGTCTTGTTCGTTGGCGGTGCTCGCCACTTCGCTGATGCGGTCGGCGTCGTAGAGCAGTACACCGAGGTAGCGAATCCGGCCGACGCAGGTTTCGGCACACACGGTGGGCATGCCAGCTTCGATGCGCGGGTAGCAGAAGATGCACTTCTCGGACTTGCCGCTCTTCCAGTTGAAGTAGATCTTCTTGTACGGGCAGCCGCTGATGCACATGCGCCAGCCGCGGCACTTTTCCTGGTCGATCAGCACGATGCCGTCTTCTTCACGCTTGTAGATCGCACCGCTCGGGCACGAGGCCGCGCACGCCGGGTTGAGGCAGTGCTCGCACAGGCGCGGCAGGTACATCATGAAGGTGTTTTCGTACTCGCCATAAATGTCGGCCTGGATCTGGTCGAAGTTCTTGTCCTTGCGGCGCTTGGCGAACTCGGTGCCGAGGATTTCTTCCCAGTTCGGGCCCCACTCGATTTTCTGCATGCGCTTGCCGGACACCAGCGAGCGCGGACGCGCGGTCGGTTGGTGCTCGCCCAAAGGCGCGGTGTGCAGGTGCTGGTAGTCGAAGTCGAACGGCTCGTAGTAGTCGTCCAGGCTCGGCAGGTCGGGGTTGGCGAAAATGTTCGCCAACACGCGGAACTTGCCGCCGATGCGCGGGTTGATCGAGCCGTTAGCGTTGCGCACCCAGCCGCCCTTCCACTTGTCCTGGTTTTCCCATTCTTTCGGGTAACCGATGCCGGGCTTGGACTCGACGTTGTTGAACCAGGCGTATTCCATGCCTTCACGGCTGGTCCAGACGTTTTTGCAGGTGATGGAACAGGTGTGGCAGCCGATGCATTTGTCCAGGTTCAGGACCATGCCGATCTGTGAGCGAATCTTCATCTCAGTTCTCCTCGATATCAGTCGGCAATGGGCGCGGCAAGTCATCGCCGGTGGAACCATCGAGCCAGTCGACCTTGGCCATTTTGCGCACCACGACAAACTCGTCGCGGTTGCAACCGACCGTGCCGTAGTAGTTGAAACCGTAGGCTTGCTGGGCATAGCCGCCGATCATGTGGGTCGGTTTGAGCACCACGCGGGTCACCGAGTTGTGGTGGCCGCCGCGGGTCTTGGTGGTTTCCGAACCCGGCACGTTCACGATGCGTTCCTGAGCGTGGTACATCATCACCATGCCTTCCTTGACGCGCTGGCTGACCACCGCACGGGCGGTCAGTGCGCCGTTGACGTTGAAGCACTCGATCCAGTCGTTGTCCTCGATCCCGGCGCGCTTGGCGTCGATCTCCGAGAGCCACACAATCGGCCCGCCGCGGCTCAAGGTGAGCATCAGCAAGTTGTCGCTGTAGGTGCTGTGGATGCCCCACTTCTGGTGCGGAGTGATCCAGTTCAGCACGATCTCGGTTTCGCCATTGCTGCGCTTGCCCTTCACGCCTTCGATGGTCTTGGTGTTGACCGGTGGCCGGTAGCTCATCAACTGCTCGCCGAACGCCTGCATCCACGGGTGATCCTGGTAGAACTGCTGGCGGCCGGTGATGGTGCGCCATGGGATGTTTTCATGGACGTTGGTGTAGCCGGCGTTGTAGCTCACGTGTTCGTCTTCCAGGCCGGACCAGGTCGGGCTGGAGATGATCTTGCGCGGCTGCGCCTGGATATCGCGGAAGCGGATCGCTTCATGGGCCTTGGAAATCGCCAGGTGGCTGTGGTCGATGCCGGTGAATTCCGACAGCGCGGCCCAGGCTTTCAAGGCCACCTTGCCGTTGGTTTCCGGGGCCAGGGACAGGATCACCTCGGCGGCATCGATAGCGGTGTCGATTTTTGGCCGGCCATGGCTGATCCCGGCATCGTTTTCGTGATGGTTCAGTTCGCCGAGGAACTCGACTTCTTCATCAGTGTTCCAGTTGATGCCCTTGCCGCCGTTGCCGAGTTTTTCCAGCATCGGGCCCAGCGACGAGAACTGCTTGTAGATGTTCGGGTAGTCGCGTTCCACCACTGCGATGTTCGGCGCGTTCTTGCCGGGTACCGGGGCCACGCGTGCGCTTTTCCAGTCGGTGCCGCCAAACGGTTGGGCCAGTTCGCCGACGCTGTCGTGCATCAGCGGTACGGTGACCAGGTCTTGTTCCACACCCAGGTGACCGACCGACATGGCCGAGAACGCCTTGGCGATGCCTTTGTAGATTTCCCAATCGGAACGCGATTCCCACGCCGGGTCGATAGCCGCCGACAACGGGTGGATGAACGGGTGCATGTCCGAGGTGTTCATGTCGTCTTTTTCGTACCAGGTGGCGGTCGGCAAGACGATGTCGGAATACACGCAGGTGGAGGACATGCGGAAGTCCAGCGTGGTCACCAGATCGAGCTTGCCGATGGCGCCGTCCTCGACCCATTCGGCCTCGGTGGGCTTGCATTCGGTGCTGTGGCCGATGTCTTCGTTCATCACGCCGTTCTTGGTGCCCAACAGGTACTTGAGCATGTACTCATGGCCCTTGCCCGACGAACCGAGCAGGTTGGAGCGCCAGATGAACATGTTGCGCGGGAAGTTCACCGGGCTGTCCGGCTGTTCGCAGGCAAAACGCAGGCTGCCGTCCTGCCAGGATTTGACCACGTAGTCTTTCGGCGTCATGCCGGCTGCGGCCGCCTCACGGCAGATGTGCAGCGGGTTGGTGTTGAGCTGCGGCGCGCTGGGCAACCAGCCGGCGCGTTCGGCGCGGATGTTGTAGTCCAGGGCGTGTTCGGGGAACTGCGACTTGTCGGCCAGAGGCGAGAGCACATCGTGCATGCTCATTTTTTCGTGGCGCCATTGCGAGCTGTGGCCGTAGAAGAAGCTGGTGCCGTTCATCTGGCGCGGTGGGCGGTTCCAGTCCAGGCCGAAGGCCAGGGGCAGCCAGCCGCACTGCGGGCGCAGTTTTTCCTGGCCGACGTAGTGGGCCCAGCCGCCGCCGGTCTGGCCGACGCAACCGCAGAGCATGAGCATGTTGATCAGCCCGCGGTAGTTCATGTCCATGTGGTACCAGTGATTCATCGCCGCGCCGACGATGATCATTGAGCGACCCTTGGTCTTGTCGGCGTTGTCGGCGAACTCACGGGCGATCTGGATGGCTTTCTCGCGGCTGACGCCGGTGATCGCTTCCTGCCACGCCGGGGTGCCCGGCACGCTGGCGTCGTCGTAGTCCTTGGCCACGTTGTGGCCGCCCAGGCCACGGTCGATGGCCAGGTTGGCCGCCGACAGGTCGAACACGGTCGCCACCTTGGCCACGCTGCCGTCGGCCAGGGTCACGTTATGCACCGGCACGCGGCGGTACTGCACCGCCTCGCCAGCGACGTGCTGGAAATGCTCCTGGACTTCGCCGGCGAAGTACGGGAACGCCACTTCGGCGACGTCGTCACCGATCAGGCTGAGTTTCAGGTCGATCGCGCGGCCTTCACCGCCCTCTTTGGCGAGGATGTTCCACTTGCCCTTCTCGCCCCAGCGATAGCCGATGGAGCCTTGCGGCGAGACCAGTTCGCCGCTCTCGTCGAGGGCGATGGTTTTCCATTCCGGGTTGTTGTCCTGGCCGAGGTTGCCGGTGAGGTCCGAGGCGCGCAGGAAGCGGTCCGGCTGGAAGCCTGCGCCGGGAGCGAAACCGGTCATCGGCTTGAGCATCACCAGCACCGGCAAGTCGGTGAAGCGCTTGGCGTAGTCGGTGAAGTAGGCGCTCGGCTTGTCCAGGTGAAATTCTTTGAAGATCACATGGTTGAAAGCCTGGGCCAACGCGGCGTCGGTGCCCTGCTTGGGGTTGAGCCACAGGTCGGTGAGCTTGGCCACTTCCGAATAGTCGGGGGTGATCGCCACGGTCTTGGTGCCCTTGTAGCGCACCTCGGTGAAGAAGTGCGCGTCCGGGGTACGGGTCTGCGGGACGTTGGAACCCCAGGCGATGATGTAGTTGGAGTTGTACCAGTCGGCCGATTCCGGCACGTCGGTCTGCTCGCCCCACACCATCGGCGAGGCCGGTGGCAGGTCGCAGTACCAGTCGTAGAAGCTCAGGCACACGCCGCCGATCAGCGACAGGTAACGCGAACCCGCCGCGTAGCTGACCATCGACATGGCCGGGATCGGCGAGAAGCCGACGATGCGGTCCGGGCCGTATTGTTTGATGGTGTAGACGTTGGAGGCGGCGATGATTTCATTCACCTCCTCCCAGTTCGAGCGAATGAAACCGCCCATGCCGCGCTTGCTCTTGTAGGAGTCGGCCTTGGCCTTGTCCTCGACAATGCTCGCCCAGGCTTCCACCGGCGCCAGGGTCTGGCGCGCTTCACGCCACAGCTTGAGCAGCGGCTTGCGGATCTTCGGGTACTTGAGCCGGTTGGCGCTGTAGATGTACCAGCTGTAGCTCGCACCGCGCGGGCAGCCACGGGGTTCGTGGTTGGGCAGGTCGTTGCGGGTGCGCGGGTAGTCGGTCTGCTGGGTTTCCCAGGTGATCAGGCCGTTCTTCACGTAGATCTTCCACGAGCAGGAGCCGGTGCAGTTCACGCCATGGGTGGAACGCACGATCTTGTCGTACTGCCAGCGCGAACGGTAGACGTTTTCCCAGTCGCGGGACTCTTTACGGGTCTCGCCGTGGCCGTCGGAAAATTCGTTTTGTTTGCGGTTGAAGAACCGCAGTTGATCCAACAAATGACTCATGGTGCTTTCCTCATCAGGCGTGCTGCGGGGTGCGTTGCCCCGCGAATTCAGGTCGGACTAGCAGGGGGTGGCGCAACCTTTGCGGGCATACCACCACCAGGTCACGACAATGCAGCTCAGGTAGAAACCGACAAACATGTAGAAGGCCATCGCCGGGCTACCGGTGGCGGCCATGGAGGTGCCGAAGGACTTGGGAATGAAGAACGCACCGAAGGCGCCCATGGCCGAACTGAACCCCAGTACGGCGGCGGATTCCTTGCCGGCATTCTTGATGGCCTGCTCGCGCTCGGCGGCGGATTTACCGGCGCTGGCTTTCTCGTGCTGGGTGCGGAAGATCACCGGGATCATGCGGAAGGTGGAGCCGTTGCCCACGCCTGTGGTGATGAACAGCAACATGAACAGGCCGAGGAAGCCGTAGAAGTTGCCGCCCTGGCCGTTCTGCGGCAGGAAGTGCAGCACGCCGAATACCATCACGATCATCAGCACGAAGTTCCACAGGGTCACTCGCGCGCCGCCCAGTTTGTCCGCCAGCCAGCCGCCCAGTGGGCGCACCAGGGCGCCGACCAGCGGGCCGAGGAAGGCGAACTTCAACGCTACTACGTCCGGAAACGAGGTTTTGATCAGCAGCGGGAACGCCGCCGAAAAACCGATGAACGAACCGAAGGTCGCCAGGTACAACCAGCACATCAGCCAGTTGTGCTTGCGTTTGAAGATCACCGCCTGCTCGCTGAACGAAGCGCGGGCGCTGGACAGGTCATTCATGCCGAACCAGGCCGCCACGGTGACGGTGAGGATGAACGGCACCCAGATGAACCCGGCGTTCTGCAGCCACAGCTGGCTACCGTCGGGCAGGGTTTGCGCTTGCCCGCCGACCATGCCGAACACCCCGAAGGTGATCACCAGCGGCACGCAAAACTGCATCACCGACACGCCCAGGTTACCGAGGCCGGCGTTCAAGCCCAGGGCCGTGCCTTGCTGCGCCTTGGGGTAGAAGAAGCTGATGTTGGACATGCTGGAGGCGAAGTTGCCGCCGCCAAAGCCGCACAACAAGGCGATCAGCACGAACACGCTGTAAGGGGTGTTGGGGTCTTGCACCGCGAAGCCCATCCACAGCGCCGGCAGCAACAGCGACGCGGTACTCAGGGCAGTCCAGCGACGCCCGCCGAAGATCGGCACCATGAACGAATAGAACACCCGCAAGGTCGCGCCGGACAGGCCGGGCAACGCCGCCAGCCAGAACAGCTGGTCGGTGGTGAAGCTGAAGCCGATGGCGTTGAGGCGCACGATCACCGTGCTCCACACCATCCACACGGCGAAGGCCAGCAGCAGCGCGGGAATCGAGATCCACAGGTTGCGGGTAGCGGTCTTTTTGCCGCTGGCCCCCCAGAACGCGGGGTCCTCGGGGCGCCAGTCGTGAATCACCGGGCCCGAATCGGGCTTTTGCGCGATGGACATGTTCATTCTCCTTGGAGACGTTGGGCGGTGTTGCCCAGCAGCGGTTGTTTGCGGATTTCGCTGAGGTACATCCAGGTCAGGGACACCCAGACCACGCCGTACATCAACATGAAGCAGGACGAGCGCACGCCGGTGAGGTCCACCAGGGCGCCAAACAGAATCGGCAGCACAAAGCCCCCCAGGCCACCGGCCAGGCCGACGATGCCGGACACCGCGCCCATGTTCTGCGGGTAGTCATTGGCGATGTACTTGAACACCGAGGCTTTGCCGAACGCGAAGGCGATGCCCATCACGAACAGCAGCACGGTGAACAGGGTGGGGTTGAGGCCGATGTGCAAATCCAGGGGACCGTTGACGGTCTGCACCTGCAATTGAGTCTGCGGGTAGCTGAGCAGGAACAGGCAGACCCAGCTCACCCACAACACCCACCAGGTCACGCTCTGGGCGCCCCAGCGGTCGGACATCCAACCGCCGACCGCGCGCAGCACACCGCCGGGCAGGGAGAAACAGGCGGCCAGCAGCGCCGCGCTTTGCAGGCTGAAACCGTATTCCTGCACGTAGTACTTGGTCATCCACAATGCCAGGCCGACGTAGCCGCCGAAGACAATCGAGTAGTACTGGCAGTAGCGCCACACGGCCGGGTCTTTCAGGCACCGCAGTTGCTCGCGCAAGGTGGCGCCGCCGGCACTGCGGTGGGCCTTGTTCTCGCTGGTGAGGAACCAGAACAACAGCGCGGTGATGAACAGGATCGCGCCGAACACCTTGGGCACCAGATGCCAGGTGCCGAGGGCGATCAGCGCCGGGGCGAGGAACTTGGTGACCGCGGCCCCGGCGTTACCGGCGCCGAACACGCCCATGGCAAAGCCCTGGTTGTCCTTGTCGAACCACTTGGCGACGTAGGCGATGCCCACCGAGAACGAACCGCCGGCCAGGCCGACAAACAGGCCCAGCACCAGGAACTGCCAATAAGCGGTGGCGTAGGTGATCAGGTACAGCGGCAGCACGCAGGCCAGCATCAACAGGAAGAACACGATGCGCCCGCCGAAGCGGTCAGTCAGCAAGCCCAGGGGCAGGCGCACCAGGGAACCGGTCAAGACCGGCGTGGCGGCCAGCAGGCCAAACTGGGTTTCGTTGAGTTGCAGCAGCTCTTTGATGGGCACGCCCAACACGGCGAACATCATCCACACCATAAAGCAGACGGTGAAGGCCAGCGTGCTCATGCCCAGCACCAAGCCTTGTCTTATACGGGGTTGAGTCACGGTATGCGCTCCGAAAGGTGATTTCATGAGCGCAGGTTAGGGGCGACACCCCCTTGGAACTTGACGCAGATCAACGTCGGCCAGGTGGGTATAAGGCTATGCTGATCCCATATACCTCTAAGGAGGTAGTTCCTATAACAAGAGAAAGTCTTTATTTATCAATGGATTGATCTCTTGTGCCGGCGTTTTCCCGTGGGAGGGTTTGCCGGCAACTCTTTAGAGGTAGTGCGCCAGGGATCACCGTTTTCCAGCTCGTTTTTCCTTTTCAGGTGCCGCCATGCAGGCTTTCTCCCCCCTCCGACTACGCCGTGATGTTTAGCTGGCTACGCAGCTCCCTGCCCGCACGCGCCGGCTTGGCTGTGATCCTGATCGCTATCCTGGCCCTTGCCAGTTCCTTGAGTGCGGGGCTGATCGCCTGGTTCAGCCAGGGCGACGCCGCCGCAATCAACACCGCCGGCTCCGTGCGTATGGAGACCTACCACCTCAGCTGGCGGCTCGCCGCCGCCGCGCCGGCCGAAGAGATCGACAGCATCACCCAGAGCCTGCAAGGGCGCCTCGACAGCGACTCGCTCAAGGCGGTGCTGGAAGACGGCCCGAACAGCGCCCTGCTGCAGAGCTACCAACAGATCCAGCAACGCTGGAACGACGAGCTGCGCCCGGCCCTGACGCGCGGTGATACGGCACAGTTCCAGGCCAGCGCGCCGACATTCGTCGAGCAAATGAATCAATTCGTCAGCCTGTTGCAGCAACAGAGCGAACGCAAACAAAGCTGGCAGCAAGGCATCCAGGGCCTGGCGCTGTTCAGCACGTTGATCATCCTGTTGATCGGCCTGTATGAGTTGCAGTACGGCGTGGTCAACCCTTTGCAGGAACTGGTACAGGCCACCCGGCGCTTTCGCGACGGCGATTTCAAGACCCGGGTCAACCACCGCTCCGAAGATGAGCTGGGGCAACTGGCCCTGAGCTTCAACACCATGGCCGAGACCATCGAGGCGTCCCACCGCACCCTGGAAAGCCAGGTGCGCCTCAAGACCCTCAACCTGCAACAAGCCAACGCCGCCCTCGAACTGCTGTACCAGAGCAGCAGCAGCCTGGCCACGCGCCTGGCCAATGCCGAGGGCCTGGACGAATTGATCCGGCGCTTCCAGAAACGCCTGCCGGGGTTGCGCCTGTCGTTGTGCCTGCAAGGCCACTTCCTCGCACCGGCCCAGCAGATGCTCGCCTTGCACGGCGGCGACAGCCGTAACATCTGCGCCATCGGCGATTGCGCGAGCTGCCATAAACACAAAGTGGCGCCGCCGCAGATATTCAGCATCAGCAACCAGGGCTCGGAACTGGGCGAACTCAAGGCCCACTTCGACGATGGCCACCCTCCGCAAGACTGGGAAAAGCAATTGATCCAGGCCCTGGCCAACCTGATCGGCACTTCGCTGTCGCTCAAACGCCAGCGCGAACAGGACCATCGTTTGCTGCTGCTCGACGAGCGCACCATCATCGCCCGGGAACTGCACGACTCCCTGGCGCAGGCGCTGTCGTACATGAAGCTGCAAGTCAGCCGCATGCAAACCCTGATCCGCCGGGGCGAACCCGTGGAAACCCTGGCCACCGTCACCGCCGAACTGCGCGACGGCCTGAACAACGCCTACCGCCAACTGCGCGAGCTGCTGACCACCTTCCGCCTGCAAATCCACGATGCCGGGTTGGTACAGGAGCTATCGGAAACCGCCGAAGAGTTCTCCCGGCGCGGCGAATTCCAGGTCCACCTGCACGTCGACGCCCTCGCCTTCCAATTGTCGGCCAGCGAACAGATCCACTTGCTGCAGATCACCCGCGAAGCCCTGTCCAACTGCCTGCGCCACGCCCATGCGCAAAACGCCTGGCTGCAACTGCGCCAGGAGGGCGAGACCGTGAGCCTGAGCATCGAGGACGACGGCCGTGGCTTTTGCGGCGCCGTCGACCAACGCGAACACCACGGCCTGACCATCATGGACGAACGCGCGCGCAGCCTGCACGGCCAACTCGACATCAGCCCCCGCGAGCCCCAGGGCACACGGGTGCATTTACGTTTTCAACCGGAATTTCTCGGGCAACCTCTACAAGGTAACCTCCCATGAGCACACTCCCCCGCCACCGCATTTTGCTGGTCGACGATCACCCGATGATGCGCCACGGCATGCGTCAGATACTCGAACTCGAAGACGATCTGCAGGTGGTCGGCGAAGCCGGCAATGGCCAGGAAGCCCTGGACCAGATCGAAACCCTGCAACCGGACCTGGTGCTGCTGGACAACAACATGCCGCAGATGAACGGCCTGGAAACCCTGCGCCGCCTGCGCGCCATGAACTATGCGGGCAAGGTGCTGCTGTTTACCGTGTCCGATGCCGAGGATGACATTCGCGATGCATTGCGCCTGGATGCCAACGGGTATCTGCTCAAAGACATGGAGCCGGAGTTGGTGGTGGAGTTCATCCGTGATGCGTTACATGGAGCGCTGGTGATCAGCCCCGGGTTGACGCGGGTGCTGGCCCAGGCACTGCGCTCGCCGCAACCCCATGCGGCAGTGGACTTGACGGAACGGGAACGGCAGGTGCTGCGCACGATTGCCAGTGGCTACAGCAATAAGGTGATCGGGCATAAGTTGGGGATTACCGAAGGGACGGTGAAGGTGCATGTGAAGAATCTGCTGCATAAGTTGGGGTTGCGGTCACGGGTGGAGGCGGCGGTTTGGGCGATGGAGCACTTGCGGCAGGCGGGTTGATGGTTTTTCTGGGGATTGGGTACATATCTGTTTCTTCGGTAGCGGCGGCTGGTGGCTCCGCTCTTGCCCCAACACTCGGCACCTCACTAATGCTCGGTGTGCCTAAGATCAAGATCACGAACCAGAGCCAGAATGAGGTCTATTTGACCCATGGAGATCCAAATGTGGGAGGGGGCTTGCCCCCGATAGCAGTCTGTCAGCCACTACATGCATGACTGCTCCACCGCCATCGGGGGCAAGCCCCCTCCCACATTTTTGACCACGTTCGGCTTGCAGGATCAGGTTGGCTATAAGGCCGCGTCTAAGAGCAAGAGCAAATACAGAATGAGGTCTATCTGACCTATGGAGATCCAAATGTGGGAGGGGGCTTGCCCCCGATAGCAGTGTGTCAGCCACTACATGCATGACTGATCCACCGCCATCGGGGGCAAGCCCCCTCCCACATTTTTGACCGAGTCCAGCTTCCAGGATCAGGTTGGCTATAAGGCCGCGCCTAAGAGCAAGAGCAAATACAGAACGAGGTCTATCTGACCCATGGAGATCCAAATGTGGGAGGGGGCTTGCCCCCGATAGCAGTGTGTCAGCCACTACATGCATGACCGCTCCACCGCCATCGGGGGCAAGCCCCCTCTCACATTTTTGACCGCGTTCGGCTTGCAGGATCAGATTGGCTATAAGGCCGCGCCTAAGAGCAAGAGCAAATACAGAACGAGGTCTATCTGACCCATGGAGATCCAAATGTGAGAGGGGGCTTGCCCCCGATAGCAGTGTGTCAGCCACTGCATGCATAAGTGATCCACCACCATCGGGGGCAAGCCCCCTCCCACATTTTTGACCGCGTTCGGCTTGCAGGATCAGGTTGGCTATAAGGCCGCGCCTAAGAGCAAGAGCAAATACAGAACGAGGTCTATCTGACCCATGGAGATCCAAATGTGAGAGGGGGCTTGCCCCCGATAGCAGTGTGTCAGCCACTGCATGCATGACTGCTCCACCGCCATCGGGGGCAAGCCCCCTCTCACATTTTTGACCGCGTTCGGCTTCCAGGATCAGGTTGGCTATAAGGCCGCGCCTAAGAGCAAGAGCAAATACAGAATGAGGTCTATCTGACCCATAGAGATCCAAATGTGGGAGGGGGCTTGCCCCCTCCCACATTTTTGACCGAGTCCAGCTTCCAGGATCAGGTTGGCTATAAGTCCGCCCCTAAGAGCAAGAGCAAATACAGAATGAGGTCTATCTGACCCATGGAGATCCAAATGTGGGAGGGGGCTTGCCCCCGATGGCAGTGTGTCAGCCACTACATGCATAAGTGATCCACCGCCATCGGGGGCAAGCCCCCTCTCACATTAAGGCCGTCTCTTTAACCCAAGCTGACCGAACATGGGAAGAGGTACCCCCTTCGAGGCATATCCCCAAACCCCGGGCCGCCCTACCCTGATGAACCGCGGAGGCCCTTATGCTCACCCATCCCAACATCGTTCTAACCCTGCGCAGGCATCACCTGTTCAGCCGGCTGCCTGAAAAAACCTTCCAGGATGTCTGCACCCTGGCCAGTCTCAAGCGTTTGCCCAATCACACCCCGCTCATGCACCAGGGCGATCCCGCCGATCGGTTCTTCCTGCTGGTCAGCGGCCAGATCAAGCTGCACCGGGTCACTGGCGAAGGTCAGGAGCATCTGGTGGAAGTCATCCGCCCCGGCCAGACGTTTGCCGAAGCGCTGCTGTTCACCCAGGCCAAGGCGTACCCGGTGAGTGGCACCGCGCTCAAGGACAGCGTGCTGGTGAGTATCGAAGGCCAACACTATCGCCGCGCCCTGGAAGACCAACCGGCCATTTGCCTGGCGATTCTGGCGAGCATGAGTATTCACCTGCATCAGCGCCTCCAGGACATCGACACCCTGACCCTGGCCAATGCCAGTCGCCGGGTGATCAATTTCCTGTTCCAGGAGCGCGACGACGTGAGCGGTGAGGTGGTGTTGCAGGTGCCCAAGCGCCTGGTGGCGTCGAAGCTGGGGATTCAGCCGGAGACGTTTTCGAGGATTCTGCATCGGCTGGTGGAAGGCGGGTTGATCGAGGTGCGCCAACGCACCATTCGAATCCTGAACGCAGAACAGTTGATGGGGTATCAAGCCGGTTGATACCCCCTCGCGGTCAATGCCCGCTGTGCATCATCGGCATCGGTTGCTGCAACAGCGCCAGGTCGATCTGCTCGAAACGCAACAGCCGACCACCGGTGTCCGCCGCGACTTTCTGCGCTTTGGCCTCATCGGCAAACGAAGCCAGGACCACGCCCATGGCGCCCTTGAGCCCGGTGCCGATCACGTAGTACGCGGTGCGGGCGTCGATCAGGTGCTTGTCGTCCGGGGCATTCCATTGGCTGCGGCCCATGTCGTGTACGTACAGCTTCGCGTCGTCGTGCCGGTTTTCCGGTTGCAGCCACCAGCCGAGCATTTCGGCGGTAGAACAGAATTTCTTCACCCCGCCCCGCTCCACCACTTGGCCCTTGGGCCCGGGGAATTCGTTGATCACCATACCGCACACGTGGCACTCGTCGTTGGGATGAAACGCCACCGGCGCGTCACTGAAGCTCGACTCCGGCGCCTTGTCGCAGGCGCTCATCAACAAGCCGACCAACAAGGCCGCCACTACCCGTGTCTTGAAACCCATTTCACTCACTCCAGCAGTCATAAAAAATCCTCACGCCGCACGGCGGCGGAACAGCCCATAGGCCAGCGCCAGCGGCACGGCCACCCACGCCAGCAGGCACGCCCACAGGGCCAGCGGCGGCACGTCCAGGTCTGAACCCAGGGCCATGACCCCGACGGACTGGGTGCCCGTACCGAAACCCGAGAGGTTGATCAACCGATACACGTCGGTGGGGTTGAGCAGCAGCAACCAGGGCAGCCCCTGCGGGTTGAACTGGCCTTTGCTGAGCACCAGCAAGGCCAGCAGCGCCAGGTCGAAGACCAGCACGAAGAAGAACCACACGCCGAGCGCCAGCCCGGCGGCGGTGGATTTTTCCGCGCACAGGCTGCTCAGGCCATAAGCCAGCCCGAGAAAGCACCAGCCAAGCAGGGCCGAGGTCAGCATGAACCGGCCAAAGGCCCAGAGCAGCATGGCGAAGTCCACGTCGTCGACCAGCAACGCAATGGCGAGCATCGCGCAGCCGAAGCCGAGGACCGTGGCCAGCGCGAGGATCAGCCCATGGCCGACGAACTTGCCGAGCAGGATCTGCCCGCGCCCCAACGGATAGGTGAGCAACAGCAACAAGGTGCCGCTCTCGTCTTCGCCGACGATCGCGTCGTAGGCCAGCAACAGCGCGATCAGCGGCATCAGAAACGTCGCCAGGCTGGCCAGGCTGGCGCTGGTCGCCGGGATCGAGGTGAAGCCCAGTTGCCCGGCGGCGGCGGCGCCCAGCCAGGCGATGCCGATGGCCAGCACCGCGAACAACAGGCTGATCGCCAACAGCCAACGGTTGCGCAGGCCGTCGCAGAACTCTTTGCGGGCCATGTTCCAGATCGGGTTCATAAGGCCGCCTCCTGTGCCGTGACCATCGCGCTGTCCATGTAATGCCGGTAGATGTCTTCAAGGGACGGCGGCAGGATTTCCACGTCGCTGGGGCTGTCCTCGGCCAGCAGTTGGCGCAGCAGTTGCACTTTGCTGCCGTTGTGCGCCGCCACTTGCAGCCCTTCGACGCCCCAGCGCCGGGTGACATGGCCGGCGGCGCTCCAGCGTTGTTGCAGCGATTCGACGCGCTGCAAGCCGCAGGTGCGGATCAGCGTCGGCAAGCCGGCCTCGGCGCGCAACTGCGCCAGGCTGCCCAAGGCCAGCAGGCGGCCCTGGGTCAGGATCGCCGCACGGTTGATGTGCGCCTCGACGCCCGGCAGCACGTGGGAGCACAGGATGGTGCTGGTGCCGGCCGCACGCAGGCGGTCGAGCAGGCGATACAAGTCCTGGGTAGCGAACGGGTCGAGGCCCACGGTAGGTTCGTCGAGCAGCAACAGGCGCGGCTCGCCGAGCAAGGCCTGGGCCAACCCTAGGCGCTGGCGCATGCCCTTGGAATAGGTCTTGACCCGCCGCCCTGCCGCCGCGGTCAGGCCGACGTCGTCCAGCAGGCTGTCGACCTGATGCATCGGCGCGCCCTTGAGCCGGGCGAAGTGACGCAGGGTTTCGACGCCGCTCAACTGTGCATAGAACGTGACGTTTTCCGGCAGGTAACCGAGCCAGCGGCGCACGTGGGGATCACTCGGCGCACGGCCGAACACCCGCACCTCGCCGGCGCTGGCGCGCAGCAGGCCGAGCACCAGCTTCATCGCCGTGGTCTTGCCCGCGCCGTTGTGCCCGAACAACCCCAGGACTTCGCCGGGGGCCAGGCTCAGGTTCAGGTCGTGCAGCACCGTGGCACGCCCATAGCGCTGGCTGACGCCTTCGATCTCGACGACATTCATCATGCAGGTTCCTTCTGAGTGGGGGCTTGCATCAGGGGGTGGCTGTCCATCACACCCGGCGACTTCATCACCGGAAACGCACGTTGCACCCAGCGCAGCAACTCGATGCCGGGGCTGTTCATCAACAGCCGCACCTGGGGGTACAACCACAGCAGGCGGTCGACGTTGTCGTTCGGCTCGTAAGCCACATCGCCGAGGCCATCGCCGTTGCGGTCCCAGCCGAGGTAGTCACTCCAGTAGTTGCCCCGGCCGGCCGCCGACCATTCCTGCAAGCGGCTGGCGACGTATTTGACCTGGCGCTGGTTGTCGATGAAGGCGTTGCCGGCGATGCGGTTGTCTTCGGAGCCGGCGGTCAGGTGAATGCCCACCGCGCTGCGCGCGAAGCGGTTGTTTTCGATGCGGTTGAACAGCGAGTTGTAGATGAACAGTGCCTTGCCTTCGCCGCCGGCGATCATGGTGTCGCCGGTGGAGCCGTCGCGCACATCGGTGACGACGTTGTCCTGCAAGGTCGAATAGGTGATGTAGTTCATCAGGATGCCGTAGTTCTGGTCCTGCTCGGAGCGATTGCCGATCACCGTCAGCTTGCGGCTTTGCATCAACGCATAGCCGGTGCGGGTGCGGCGGGTGGTGTTGCCCAGGACCTGGTTGTCGTTGGCAAACATGTAGTGGATGCCGTAGCGCAGGTCTTCCAGGATGTTGCCTTGCAGCAGGTTGCCGTTGGAGGTGTCGATGTAGATGCCGTCGCGGGTGTCGCGCACATGGTTATCGATGACGCGGGCACCGTGTACCGCGTACAGGTGAATGCCGTTGCCCCGGTCCTGCGAACGTACCGAGGTGTCACCCTGGATGCGGTTACCGATCACGCTCACGTCCTGGGTGCCATCGACCCAGATGCCGAAGCCCTGGCCTTGCAGGCGGTTGCCCAGCACTTGCGCGCCGCGCGCCTGGGGCTGGATGAACACAGCGGCGTTCATGGCCGTGAGGTCGTCGCCCCAATCGAGGAACGTGCAGCCTTGGACGCTGACATCCGGCGCGCTGATCAGCAGGCCGTTGCCCTGCCCTTCGGCCTGGAAGATGGCGCCGGGGGCGCAGGTCAATTGCAGCGGTTGGTCGATGCGGAACGAGCCCCGGTACTCGCCAGCAGGCAAGCGCCAACGGTTGGGGCCGTCGGCTTGCAGGGGTAAGTCGGTGATGGGGCGAACGGCGGCGACCGCTCCCGCCGAAGCCACTATCAGCATCACCAGGATGACGAGTGATCGAGCCACGATGATGTCCTCTTAAAGGAAATGCGGCTAAAAGTGGGAGGGACGGTGCGACGATTCGACTTGCTCCCGATGAGGGTCTGTCAGTTGATGCATCTGTGACTGATTCACCGCCATCGGGAGCGAATCGAATCGTCGCACCATCCCTCCCACATTTGCCTTGTGTCGTTTCTCAAACAGCGTGTCAGGCGGGCTCGACCTTCATCCGCCCGACCATTTCCATGTGCAGGGCATGGCAGAACCAGCTGCAGTAGTACCAATGCAGCCCGGGCTTGTCGGCAATGAACGTGATCGACGAGGTCTGCTGCGGGCTGATCTCCATGCTCGCGCCGTGGTTGACCATGACAAAGCCGTGAGTCACGTCTTCGATCATGTCGATATTGGTGATGGTCACGGTGACTTCATTGCCCTGTTTGACGGTGAACTCCGAAAGCCCGTAGGCCGGGGCCATGGAGGTCATGTACACGCGCACCTTGTTGCCGTCGCGGATCACCTTGCTGTCGGTTTCCAGGTTGATCCCGTCCTTCTTGGCGATGGCCACCGTTTCGGCGAAGAATGGATCGTTGCGCTCCCAGATTTTCTTGGTCTTGATCTGGTCGCGGCGCGCCATCACACAGTCATGGGGTTCGGCGAAGGCCGGGCCGTCGTGGACCAGTTTCATTTCATCGCCGGAGATGTCGATCAACTGGTCGTTTTCCGGGTGCAGCGGGCCGGTGGGCAGGAAGCGGTCCTTGGAGAACTTGCTCAAGACCACCAGCCACTGGCCGTCGGCGTCGCGGGTTTCGGTCAGCGACGCATGGTTGTGACCGGGCTGGTACTGCACATCGAGCTTCTGCTTGATGTAGTTGACCTTCTCGCCGCCATAGGCACGGATGGCCTCGGCGATGTTCCACTTGACCACCTGGCTGTCGATGAACAGCGTGGTGTAGGCAAAGCCGCGTCCGTCGTAGGTGGTGTGCAGCGGGCCCAGGCCCAGCTCCGGTTCACCGACCACCACACCGCGCGGGTCGCTGATCTTGCCGCTGAACAGGTCGTCGAGTTTGTCGATGGCGATAATGGTGCAGGTCGGCGACAGCTTGCCGTTGGCGATGAAGTACTTGCCATCCGGCGAGGTGTTGCAGCCGTGGGGGTTTTTCGGCACCGGAATGTAGCGGGTGAACTCGCTGTCCTTGCCGTCCTCGGATTTGCGTCCGTCCACCACCGGCACCTTGACGCCGTCCACATTGATGAACTTGCCGGCCTTGATCGCCGCTTCGATGCGCGGGATGTTGAACACCACCACCCAATCGCGCTCATTGCGCATCATGCCGGCCAGGTCGGTGGCCTTTTCCGAGTTGTAGCAGGTGGCCGCTGCGTACTTGCCGGTGTAGTCCATGTCGGCGTTGTCGAGGTTGCCGTCGACGATCACCTGGAAGGCCATCTCCATTTTTTCCGCATCGATGGCGTTGAACATGGTGAAGCTGTTGCGATCCTGCAGGTCGAAGTTTCGGCCGTCATTGGGGTGCGGGATGATGAATTCGGCGTTGCAGAACACGTACTTGGTGTAGGGCACCTTTTGCAGGCGCAGGCCGTGGATGGCCTGGACGTTCGGTACGGTGAGGATTTTGTCGCACTTCATGATGTCCAGGCGGATGCGCGCCACCCGGCTGTTGGCCTTGTCATTGATAAACAGGTACTTGCCGTCGTAGTGGCCGTCGGTGGTGGACAAGTGCGGGTGATGGCAATCGCCGTTGGAGTACTTGGCGCCCTCGCCGAGGATGCGCTTGCTCTCGTTGGTCAGGCCCCAACCGGTGGCCGAATCGACGTTGAACACCGGGATACGCATCAGCTCGCGCATCGACGGGACGCCCATCACCCGCACTTCGCCCTGGTGACCGCCACTCCAGAAGCCGTAGTAATCGTCGAGTTGGCCGGGTTCCACATGGATTTTCGATTTGGCGTCCTTGGCCGCCGCCGCGAAGGATTCACGGGTAAACACCGCGCCGCCGAGGGCCGATGCACCCGCCAGCACGGCGCCGGTCACCGCACCGGTGCCGAGGAAACTGCGCCGGGTCAGGCCGTCATGTTTATCGTCTGTATCGTTCATGGGTTGCTCCTTCAAGCGTTGGGATTTATCTGCACTACGGGAATCTGTTCGGGCGCCGCCTTGTTGCGCTTCTTGCGTTTGTTGATCAGCGGCGGGCATTTGTTTTCGTTGTGCCAGGTCATCTGGCAGTCGAGGCAGTAGTGGCATTCGTTGGCGTTGATATGGCCGTCCGGGTGGATCGCCTGGATCTCGCATTCCTTCGCGCACAGCTGGCACGGGTTACCGCATTCCTGGCGCCGCTTGAGCCAATCGAACAGGCGGAATTTGCTGGGGATCGCCAGGGCGGCGCCGAGGGGACAGAGGTAGCGGCAGTAGACTTTGCGGGTGAACAGGTTGATCACCAGCAACGCCACGGCGTAGAGCACGAACCACCACTGGCGGTCGAACTTGAGCGTGATGGCGGTCTTGAACGGTTCCACTTCGGCAAAGCGTTCGGCGGTGGCCATGGATTCCAGGGAGAGGCCGAACAGCACCAGCAGGATCAGGTACTTGATCGCCCACAGTCGTTCATGCACCGCGAAGGGCAATTCGAACTGGCGGATCTTCAGGCGGCGCGCGGCCTCGTTGAGCAGTTCCTGCAAGGCCCCGAACGGGCACAGCCAGCCGCAGAACACCCCGCGCCCCCAGAGCAGGATGCTGGCGGCGGTGAAGACCCAGAGCATGAAGATCAGCGGGTCGGTGAGAAACAGTTCCCAGCGGAAGTCCTGGACCAGCGCATGCACGAAGGTCAGCACATTGACCACCGACAACTGCCCCAGCGCATACCAGCCGATGAACCCCACGGTAAACACCAGGTAGCCGCGGCGCAGCCAGTGCAGCAGGCGCGGGCGCCGGGCCAGGCTGTCCTGCAGGAACAGGATCGCGGTAAGCAGCAGCAGCGCGACGCCGAGCACCATGACCTGCACCTGTTTCTGGTACCAGATGCTCAACCACAGTGGGCGGCTGGCCTCATCCAGCGCGGCTTGTTCGGCGGCGGTGGGCAGCGGCCGTTCCAGGTACTGTTCGGGCATCTGGTAAGGCAGTTCGAAGCTGCTGAACGTGCCGCTGACCGGGCCGGTCTGGCGCCGCACCAGCAGTTCCAGGGTCCAGGGCGAGCCTGGGTCGAAGCCGGCCTGCGGGCGCACGATGAATACCGACATCTCGTCGAAGGCCGGGATGCCCTCGGCGTAGACATCGTCGATGCGCTGGTGGTCGAGGTCGCGGAAGCTGATCACGTTGCCGAACTGGCGCAACTGCACCCGGTCGAAAATCCCGCCGCGCACATAACCCGAACCCTTGAACGAAAACAGCCCACGGCCGAGCACGGCGATGGCCTGTTCGCCGGGTTTGAGCCCCTGCATCAGGGTGCGGTAGTGCTCTTCGCCCAGCAGGTTGCGGCCGATGCTCGGCGGGTTGATGTCGGCCACATAGAGGTCGATGAAGGTCTCGTCCGCGGCCTCGGCGCCTTCGGCGGCGGTGTCCTTGAAGGCCGCGTCGACCTGGCCCCGGGTCAAATGCAGGCGGCGGATCGCGCCATTGCCGGTCAATTGTGCCCAGGTGGCGGGGTCAAACCGGTCGGTGCGGATCAGCGCGACTTTCTGCGCGGTCGCGGCCTTGCCGTCGATCAGCTTGAGCCACACCGCCACGTCATGGGCCGCCCGCATCACCACTTCATTGACCACCATCGCGGTCACGGTCGCGCCGGCAATCGCGTCCACCGTCACCGCCTTCGGATCGCTGGAACGCCCGACCACCACGCGCTGGCGCACATCGACGCCGGAATAGTGCGCGGTGAATTCGTGCAGTTTGACCTCGGGAATACCGATCAACAGGATCGGCTCGTGGTGTTCCAGCACGTAGGCATCGCGGATCACCCCGACGGCGTCGAGGATCACCAGGGTGTTGATCGGCTTGCCCGAATACGCCGGGATCGCCACCACATCCAGGCTCTGGAACACGTAGCCGATGGGCTTGCCGGCAGTCGAAATGGTTCGCACCTTGAACGGCCCGTCGGGTGCGGAGACCGCATCCTGGGCGGGGAAAGCGCGTTCGATACGCTGCTGTTCGATGTCGCCGTAAGGCAGGGCCTGGGCGGTGAAGCTGGTGATGAGCAACACCACCAGCAGCGTCAGCCAGTGGCGTGTCAAGCGCGCGGAGCGAGTCATGGAGTCCCTTGAGGCGTCGGGCTGAAGATGGGACGGATGGTAGGGGTGGTGATGGCAGGTGGCCCTTGACCAGAATCAAGTCTGGCCGGTAGGTAGTGCGGCAGATACGCACAGCTGGCGTGTTGTCACACCCCTTACTTGAGCTTCAGGCGCCGCGCCAGCTTGTGCAGGTTGCTCGCGTCCACGCCGAGCAAACGCGCGGCACTCGCCCAATTGCCGGCGCAGTGTTCCAGGGCGTGGCGAATGTTCCAGCGCTGGCACTCGTCCACCGCCACCGCCAAGGGTTGGAAGGCCTCGATCGATGACGCGGGCATGGCTCGTTCCACCGCGACGGCGGCCGTGTCCAGGCCCAGAGCGTGCGGTTCCAGGCGGATCACCGAACTGCGCGGTTCGCCACGACTGAGCTGCTTCAACGCGGCGCGACTGATCACATGCTCCAGCTCACGCACATTGCCCGGCCAGGCGTACTCGAGCAGCGCCTGTTGCGCCGTCGGCGACAGTTGCAGGTCATGCAAGCCCAGGCGCTCGCGGTTGAGCTCAGCGAAATGCCGCGCCAGCAGCAACACATCCTCGCCACGCTCGCGCAACGCCGGGATCGGCAGCGGGTACACCGACAGCCGGTGATACAGGTCGGCGCGAAACAGGCCGTCACGCACGCGGTCGGGCAGGTGGCGATTGGTGGCGGCGATGATGCGGACATCCACATGCAATGGCCGATCGGCGCCCAGGCGTTGGATCTCGCCATTCTCCAGGGTGCGCAGCAGCTTGGCCTGGATGCTCAAGGGCAATTCGCCGACCTCATCGAGGAACAAGGTGCCGCCGTTGGCCGCATCGAACCGCCCGGCGCGGTCGTGAGTGGCGCCGGAGAAGGCGCCCTTGACGTGACCGAACAGCTCGCTTTCGGCCAACGCCTCAGGCAGCGCCGCGCAGTTGACCTGCACCAGAGGCTTGTTGCCGCGTTGCGACAGGCGATGCAGGCGCCGCGCGAACAGCTCTTTGCCGACCCCGGTTTCGCCGAGCAACAACACCGGCAACTGCGTTTCGGCCAGCAACGCCAGCTCGTCGAGCAACTCCTGCAACACCGCGCTCTGGCCGAGTATGCCGTCGAGCGGCGCGGTCATTTCGACCCTCCTGGGGTTCAGAGCACCCTGGCAGCGTGTGGTCATGATTACCTTACTCCGGGATAAATCGTTACTTTTCAATGCGTTAAAATTGGCACGCTGCCTGCAATCACTGGTTCATACCCGTACTGCCGATGAGGAAAGCCCGATGACCGTGAGCGACTGGAACACCCAAACCCAGGACCACTTGATCGACCATCTGCTGGCGCGCTACCACGCACGTCATCGCGAGCAATTGCCGGAACTGGTCCGCATGGCGAGCCGCGTCGAACAGGTCCACGGTCAGCACCTGCAATGCCCCAACGGCCTGGCCGACCTGCTGCTCGACATGCAGCAGGAACTGGAGAGCCATATGCTCAAGGAGGAACAGGTATTGTTCCCGATGCTGCAAATGGGCATGGGGCCGCAGGCGTCGACGCCGATCCAGGTGATGCGCTACGAGCACGACCAACACGCCGAGGCCCTGGAGCAGTTGTTGAGCCTGACGAACCAGATCACCCCGCCGGCCGAGGCCTGTAATACCTGGCGCAGCCTGTACCGCGAGCTGAGCGCCTTTCATGCCGACCTGCGCGAACACATCCGCCTGGAGAACGACATATTGTTTGCCCGGGCCGCGCCCAGCCTCGCCGCGGCCCGCGCATAGCGCACTTTCGCAAGCGTTCACTGCGACGATCGTGCAGCGTTGCCTGTGCGCTGCCCTTGTCGTAGATCAAGTACGGCCGACGCCAACAGGATTAACCTTGGGTATCCCTTCCCGATATTCCCCGAGGTCAAGATGGTGCTCCATCGTGTTCATCACCAGATCCTGCGCAGCCACCACTTGTTCGAACCCCTGGACGAGGCGCAGTTGAACGAGCTGATGAGCAGCAGCCAATTGCTCAGTGTCGACAAAGGCGAACCGCTGTTCCGCCAGGGCGAACCGGCCGATGCGTTCTACTTCGTGATCGCCGGCGCGGTGAAAATCTACCGCCTCACCCCGGACGGCCAGGAGAAGGTGTTCGAGGTGATCGGCGAACGGCAGACCTTCGCTGAAGCCATGATGCTGATGGATACGCCCAACTACGTAGCGTGCGCCGAAGCGGTGTGCCCCACGCAGTTGTACCGGCTGTCCAATGCCACCTACATGCGTTTGCTGCAGAGCAACAGCCGCCTGACCTTCGCCCTGCTCGGCAAGTTGTGCGTGCGCCTGCACCAGCGGGTCAACGAGATCGAAACCCTGTCGCTGAAAAACGCCACCCACCGCGTGGTGCGCTACCTGCTCACGCAACTGGTGCGCTTGCAAAGCACCACCGACTGCAGCTTCGAGCTGCCGATGGCCAAGCAGTTGATTGCCGGGCACCTGTCGATCCAGCCGGAGACGTTTTCGCGGATTATCCGACGCTTGATCGACGAGAAAATCATCACCCAGGACGGCCGGCAGATCGCAATTCTCGACCGCCCGCGCCTGGAGCAATTCGAGTGAAAACCTGCCTGGTCTGCCAGCACGGCAATGCCGTGGAGCGCGACCTGTGCGAGCGTTGCGCCACACCGCTGCCCGAGGCCCACGCCAGCACCCAGGCGCGCCGACTGAAGCGTTTCCAGTGGTTCTGCCTGGGCCTGACGCTGTTCTGCGTGGCGATGTTCTTCTGGTTGCCCAGGGACTTTTACTGAGTCTCGGTCAACTGCCGATACAGCTGCGGCAGGCGTTGCGGTAATTGTTCGGGGCGATGGATCAGGGTAAAACCATGGGCGCCGAACATGTACGGCAGATAGTCGCCGGCCTGTTTGTCGATGGTGATGCAGAACGGAATCAAGCCCTGGCGCCGCGCTTCGACCACCGCCTGGCGCGTGTCCTCCACGCCGTAACGTCCCTCATACAGGTCCAGGTCATTGGGCTTGCCGTCGGTGATCAACAACAGCAACTTACGCCGCTGCGGGCAGGCGCCCAGCAACTGGGTAGCCTGACGGATAGCCGCGCCCATGCGCGTGTAGTAGCCCGGTTTGAGGCCCTGGATCGCGCCGCGCGTGCGGTCGTCATAGGCTTGCTGGAACGTTTTGAGCACCTGCAAGCGCACCTGGTGCCGCCGCAGTGAAGAAAACCCATACAACGCAAAGCGATCCCCTGCCCCGGCCAGGCTTTCGCCGAACAGCAGCAGGCTGTCGCGTATCACATCGATGACCTTTTGCTCATCGTTGACATGGGCATCGGTGGACATCGACAGATCGGCCAGCAACAGGCACGCCAGGTCGCGGTGGGTGTGGCGTTGTTCAAGGAACAGCCCGCGTTCGGCGCAGGCACCCTGCTGGCGCTGCACATGAAAATCCAGCCAGGCCTGCAGGTCGACCTCTGACCCCTGGGGCTGCTGGCGCTGCCATTGGCGGTCGGTGCGCAGGCTCTGGAATTGCCGGCGCAAGCGCTGGGCCTGGGCCTGCAACCGCGCGGGCAAGGGTTGCGGTGCGTCGCAACGCGGCTGCATCAATTGCAGGTTGACGAAGCCTTCCTGCAAGCACTGCCGGCGGTAATCCCACTCGGGCAACTTGATGCCGTCGCCCAAGGGGATGTCGTCGACATCGGCGGGCGGCAGATCCAGGTGCAGCTTGAGCCCGCCGCTCTTGCGCACGCGCTGGCGCGACAGGCTCAACTGGTCGAGGTCTTCGGCGACGCGGGCGGCGTCCGGGTCCTGGCTGTCGTCGGACCAGCGATCGAGGTCGACGTGTTCGCTCCAACTGAACAGGTTTTCCAGGCGCACCACCAGCAGGCCGCCATCGCGGCTCGCGTCGTCAACGCGGGTGGCATGCTTGGGCCCGCCTTGCTGCTCGCCGGGCGGGGCTGAGAGGTCGTCGCCCTCCTCTTCCAGGTCGGTATTTTGCGCGGTGTCCAACTGCAGCGCCGGGTACAGCCATAACGGCAACGGCCAGGCGGCCCGTGAACTGCGCGGCAAGTGACGCACGCTGCCGGGTTCGCGCAGGGCCTTGCGCAAGGCCCGCTCCAGGGCGGCTTCGTCGGGTTTGAGGCTGGCGGGGTCGGGGCGCAGTTGCAGGTGCGCCTCCACCAGGCGTTGGTAGCGCGGCAGCATCGCCGGGTAGCGCTGCAACAGCAGCCAGGTCCAGCGTTGGTTGTCGCGGGCCCAGTGGCTCATCGGCCCGGCGTGGGCCGCGAGCAGCGCCAGCCAGCGGTACAACTCGTGATTCAGCGCCGCGTCGGGAAATACCGCCAGGCGTGCCGGCAAGCGCAAGCGGTTACCGTCGCAGGACGCCAGGGGGGCTTGCTTGCAGGTGCCGGCGATACGCATCAACAGGTTGCGGCGCAGCAACAGGTCGCGCTCGCAAGCCGCCTCCAGCGCCATCCCGCCAGCGCCGCCCAGGGCGCGGAACAACAGGGCCAGGCTGCGCTGATGGTCCGTCAGCGCGACCTGCGCCTCGGGGAAATCGACATTGGCACGGCGGGTGATGAAGCGGTGCCAGACGCTGCCGACCCACTCTTCCAATTCCAGGGTAAAGGCCATGAGCCGTGCTCCAAACGTAAAACGGCCCGCTGTACCAGCCGGGCCGCCGTCTTAGGGATTGACGATCAATACACAATCGGCGCCGGCGCACCGGCGACGGCTTGGCGTTGGCGGAAGCTGTACAGGTAGCAGAGCAGCCCCAGCAGGAACACCACGCCACTGGCCAACCGGGCCCAGAACAAGACGGTCAAATGCTCGACCGTGGCCATGAACGGCAAGGCCACACCGTCCGCCGGCCAGCGCTGCAACCACACCTGCACCACACCGGCTGCGGTGAGGAGCAAGGTGATCATCACCATCGACAGCACCATCAGCCAGAAGCCCCAGATTTCAATGGTCTGCGAACGCGCATCGGGCGCTTCGCCGAGGCCGCGCAAGCGTGGCATGGCGTAGCTGATCAGGGTCATCACGATCATCGCGTAGGCCCCGAAGAACGCCAGGTGACCGTGGGCCGCCGTGAGCTGGGTACCGTGGGTGTAGAAGTTGACCGGTGCCAGCGTATGCAGGAAGCCCCAGACCCCGGCGCCGAAGAACGCCGTCACCGTGGTGCCCTTGGCCCACAAGGTCGCCGCGCGGTTCGGGTGCTGGCGCCGCCGACGTTTGACCATGGTGAAGGCAAACATCACCATCGCCAGGAACGGCAGCGGCTCCAGGGCCGAGAAGATCGAGCCGACCCACAGCCACACCTCGGGTGCGCCGATCCAGAAGAAGTGGTGCCCGGTGCCGATGATCCCGGTGATCAAAGCCATGGCGATGATCACGTACAGCCATTTCTCCACCACTTCGCGGTCGACGCCGGTGACCTTGATCAGCACGAACGCCAGCATCGAGCCCATGATCAGTTCCCACACGCCTTCTACCCAAAGATGCACCACCCACCACCAGTAGAACTTGTCACGTGCGAGGTTGCCGGGGTTGTAGAAGGAGAACAGGAAGAACACCGCGAGGCCGATCAGGCCGGTCATCATCACCATGCTGACCGTGGTTTTGCGGCCCTTGAGCAGGGTCATGCCGATGTTGTAGAGAAAGCCCAGGCACACCACCACGATGCCCATTTTGGTAATGGTCGGTTGCTCGAGGAACTCGCGGCCCATGGTCGGCAGCAGTTCGTTATGGGTCAGCTTGGCCAGTGCCGCATAGGGCACCAACAGGTAACCGAGGATGGTCAACACCCCGGCTGCGGCAAACACCCAGAACAGCAAGATCGCCAGTTTGGGGCTGTGCAGCTCGCGGTCGGCCTCCTCGGGTATCAGGTAATAGGCGGCGCCCATGAAGCCGAACAACAGCCAGACGATCAACAGGTTGGTATGGACCATCCGCGCCACGTTGAAGGGGATCAACGGGAACAGAAAGTCGCCCACCACGTATTGCAGGCCCATGATCAGGCCAAACAGCACCTGGCCGACGAACAGGATCAAGGCAAACACAAAGTAGGGTTTGGCCACGGCCTGGGATTGGAATTTCAGATAGGGATTGGCGCTGCGCATGGCTCAGCCCTCCTTGTTGGGTGGCCAGTTATTGGTATCGATCTTCGAGCTCCATTTGAGGAACTCGGCCATATCGTCCACCTCCTGGTCGCTGAGGTTGAATTGCGGCATGGCGCGACGCCCCGGCACCCCAAGGGGCTGCATTTTCATCCAGGCGTGCAGGAACGGCTTGAACCCTTCGTCACCCCCACGACGCTTGAACACATTGCCCAGCTCCGGCGCAAAGTACGCGCCTTCGCCCAACAGGGTGTGGCAACCGACGCAGTTATTACGCTCCCAGACGCTCTTGCCTCGGATCACGGATTCAGTGAGCTGGTCGACATTGCTACGGGCGGGAAAGGTTTGTTCGGTGTGGTAGGTCAAGGCCAGGAAAATCAGGAAGAAGAACACGCTTCCTCCGAAATAGATGTTCCTGGCCATGCCCTTGGTGAAGGTCTCTGACATGGTCGCTTCCTCATGGCTTGGCGGGGGTCATGATAGGAAGGTGGAGGGTGAAAACCGCTTGATGGCGATCAAGAATTGTTGATCGGGTTGGTCAGGTATTCTTGGGGGGGGATTGAGTAGCAGTCGGTTTGGCTCCGTGTGATTCAGGGTGTGGCGAAGAAGCTAAGCGTGCTCTTTAGCGTTGCCCAGTGAGCCGCTTCGGCGGGCCCGAGGGGTTGGGTCTTGACGTAACTCAACGCGATCAGGCGGCGTGTGCCCGGTAGTTGCAGCGCCAACTGGTACTGGTAAAAGCTGTCGCTGCCTTTGTTGAAACTGTTCTGCACTTCATAGGCATCGACATCCAGTGCGGCCCCCACCTTTATGGCTTGCACTGGCGAGTAACGAAGGTACTTCTCCTGTTGTTCGAGCGTCTTGAGCTGCGCTTCGAAGTTACTTTGCAACGTTTCGCCGTCCGCCAGCGGGCTACGGCTGACGACCAGCGTGGTGCCCAGGTGGGCGAACTTGAGGATATTGATCGAGGCATCCTGTAAGGCTGCATCGGGCAAGGTGAATTGGGCTTCATTGATCAAGTAGTTCATGGTGCAAGTATCTCGTTATTGGCCGGCGCCCGGCTTGTCCGCAAATGTTGATTCGACGGCGTTATGGATAGTGGCTCGCACACCCTGCTGACCGGGTGATGTGCCCTCGTCACTGCCCTGGTTGATATCCAGTTTGCCTTGTGTCTGGATCTTGCTGCTGCCGGAGGAAAACAGATTGAACGAGCCACAGGTCAGGTTGATGGCTCCGTCTGCCGTGAGCTCAATCACACTGTCGCCGCACACCAGGCGAATACTGTCTCCAGCTTCGATGGTATAGCGCGTGGCGGCGCTGTCAGACTTGGCGCCGCCCACCAGCACGGTGTCGTTGTTGCGCACTACGCGCAGGCGATTAGCGCCAATCGTCACCGTCTCGTTGTGCCCGATGCGCTTGTTGCGGTCATGCCCCACCGAATGGCTTTCGTCCACTTCGACGACGACGTCCTGATTCCTCTCGGCATGGATATACACCTGCTCCGACCCCTTCTTGTCCTCCATGCGAATTTCATTGAAGTTGGCCGGCGTGCCGCCCTTGCTCGAGCGACTTTTCATGCCGCTCTGGGTCGCGTTCTCCGGCAAATCGTAAGGCACCGTCTGCTCCGCGTTGTACACCCGCCCAGTAATAATCGGCCGGTCCGGGTCGCCTTCCAGAAAGCTCACAATCACCTCCTGGCCGATTCGTGGGATCTGCATCGAGCCCCAGTTCTTGCCGG
>NZ_VJWO01000139.1:0-787 GCF_014889455.1 Pseudomonas sp. K8 | reverse complement strand
GGCCCGTGCAGTGACCCGCCCGAACCGCGTCGCGCCTGGGCAGGGCAACGTGGTCGCACGTGACCTTGGCCCAAGCGCCGGCTTCGCCACGCTCGCGCTCAACGCCGGCTACCGCATCAGCGATGCACTCCAGCTCAGCGCAGGCGTGGACAACCTGTTCGACCGCGCCTACAGCGAGCACCTCAACCTCGCCGGCAGCGCCGATTTCGGCTTCCCCGCCGATCCGGTGCGCATCAACGAGCCCGGCCGCACGGTCTGGATGAAGGTGAATTACCGGTACTGAGGCGAAGAGCAAAGGCCTTGGTGCGCTCTAGTGTCCGCGCACGACCATGCGTCGGGGAGGCCGGCGGGTAGCCCCCTACGGGACTGTCAAAAACATGGATGTTTTTGCCAAGCCCCCACGGATGGGTTTACGGCGTGTCCCGTAGGGGGCTGCCCGCCGGACTCCCGGCTCGTGACAGTGCGGACGCCGGCTTTTCGCCTTTGACTTTACCAACCGCGCACGACGCAATCCGACATGCGTTGACACATGCCGTTACACGCCCTGCAAGCCCCAGCACGAAAGGGGTTGCGCGTGTCACCGGGTGATGTGAAGGTGCCGGTAAACGCTTGGCACATATGCCTGACGCAGGTCGTGGCTACACTTGCCGGTCGTGGAACATCAAGGGCTGTACTTCATGTCGGGACGCATCACCGCACGCATCATTGCCGGCCTCGGCCTGGTCATCCTGGCCGGGTGTGGCAGCAAGGACCAAGCCGCCCGCCGGCAGGCCGACGTCGTGCCGGT
>NZ_VJWO01000138.1:0-788 GCF_014889455.1 Pseudomonas sp. K8 | reverse complement strand
GGGTAGCGCTCGCGCAGGGGGATACCGTGAGAACGCACCAGCGCGGCATCGGTTGACCGCCCTGCAGAACGGTTCAGCGCATGGTTATGATGCAGGGGACGGGATGACCGCCGGGAAGAGGGACAGCAATGAGCGACGGGTTCGTGGCGTTGTATATCTTCATGCTGGCTGCGATCGCAGGCCACGTGATCATTTCGCGGGTGCCGGTGATCCTGCATACCCCCCTGATGTCCGGGTCCAACTTCATCCACGGCATCGTGCTGATCGGCGCCATGGTGGTGCTGGGCCACGCGCAGACCCCGCTGGAAAAGATCATCGGCTTCATCGCCGTGGTGCTCGGCGCGGGCAATGCCGCCGGTGGCTACGTGGTGACCGAACGCATGCTGGACATGTTCAAGCCCAGCCAGAAGCGCGATGCCGGGGAGAAGGCGCCTTGAACGTCACCACCGCGCAACTGCTGCAGTGGCTGGTGCAGGTGAGCTACCTGGTCGCCGCCACCCTGTTCCTGCTCGGCCTGCAGCGCATGGCCTCGCCGATGACCGCACGCAGCGGCATCCGCTGGGCCGGCCTGGGCATGCTGATCGCCACGGTGGCGACCTTCTTCCTGCCCGACCTGCACAACGTGCCGCTGATCCTGGCCGCAGTGGCGATCGGTACGGGCGTGGCGTGGTGGTCGGCCAAACGCGTGGCCATCACCGACATGCCGCAGATGGTGGCGCTGTACAACGGCATGGGCGGCGGTTCGGCCGCTGCGATCGGCGCGGTGGAACTGCTGCGCTTCGCGTTCC
>NZ_VJWO01000137.1:0-790 GCF_014889455.1 Pseudomonas sp. K8 | reverse complement strand
TTACACCATCCAGGTGCGCAACGCCGGGCAGCAGCCGAGCCGCGGCGAATACGTGGTGCATGACCGCCTGCCGGCGGGCCTGAGCCTGGACAGCCAGCCGGTGGAGGCCGGCGGCGAGAACCCGTTCCGCGCCCCGACCCCGACCGAACGCGCCGCGTTCGAGGGCGAAGTGGGCAACCTGCCGGCATGCGTGGACGGCATCACCCACAACGCCTGCCGCGTACCCAACAGCGTGCAGCTGGCCGCCTCGGTCGGCGGCACCGTCTGGTTCGACGTGGGCAGTGACGACCAGCTGCTGGATGGCGGCGACCGCCGCCTGCCGTCGTGGATCGTGGAACTGGTGGACCCGGCCAACGGCCAGGTGCTGAAGACCACCGTGACCGCAGCCGATGGCAGCTACCGCTTCGGTGACGTGGTGCCGGGCGTGAAGTGGAACATCCGCTTCCGCGACCCGCGCTCGACCGTGCTGTGGCCGTTCCCGGTCACCCGCGAAACCGCCGGTGGAGTGCAGGAAGCCTGCGACGCCGATGCGGCGATCGCGCGGGGTGGGGTCAGCGCCTGCCGCACCACCGACAACGGCACCAGCCAGCTGGAAGTGGTGCTGCGCGCCGGCGGGCACCTGCCGCAGCAGAGCCTGCCGGTGGACCCTTCAGGCGTGGTGTATGACGCCACCACCCGCGACCCGGTACCGGGTTCGGTGGTGAGCCTGGCGCCGGTCGGCCTGTGCAGTGGGTATGACCCGCGTACCGGCGTGCTCAACGCCGCCGGTGGCGGGTACCGCATCGAAGGC
>NZ_VJWO01000136.1:0-790 GCF_014889455.1 Pseudomonas sp. K8 | reverse complement strand
TCCATACACACGTTAAAAAAACACTATTTTCAAATGTAAGCCATATAAATACCCAAGTATTTATATCAACACATTCTTCTCAAATTAGCTCAGTTTCTCAGATATCGGCGGTGAACGTACTAGCCAGGAAAAGATCAAAATCTGAAGTCTATCAACCTGCAAACGGCTTAAACACCCGTGATCTCGCCCGAATAGAACGCTATCTAGACGCCGTCAGAAGTACGTTACTGTTCGCAAAAGGTGTAATGCTGGTCGAAGGTGAAGCAGAACAGATACTGATACCAACACTTATCAAAAAAGTAACAGGTATATCACTGGACGAGCTCGGCATAAGTTTAGTCAGTATGGGCGGCACAGTCTTCAAGCACATTTCAGATTTATTTCACCAAGATCGCCTTCGTACATATTGCGCCATTTTAACGGATCGAGATGAAGCATACCTGACAGCACCAACAGTATTTGCAAATAAAAAAGATGTAGATCATTTAATTGCTGCTGACCGTGATGGCCTTCAAAGAAAAAATGAGCTCGACGCGTACATCACCGGAAATTCTTACACGCGCGCATTTTACGCACAAAACACTTTTGAAACCGAGTTATTAAACACAGCTCGTATGTATAATCACAACACAGATTTATTTCGTTCAACTTTACCACTTATATATGAACGACAATCCTTCATAACAGCTTATGAAAAGCATTTCACCTCAGCAGATGAGAGCGAAAGAAACCATTACGTCTTAAAACTAGCCAACAAAGTTGGAAAAGGATGGTTTGCTCTATTATTATC
>NZ_VJWO01000135.1:0-816 GCF_014889455.1 Pseudomonas sp. K8 | reverse complement strand
CGCCAGGCCAGCGCATCCATGCTCTCGTCGCCATCGTCCATCCACTCGCGCGGCAGGAAGCGGCGGCTTTCGGCGTCGTAGTCCACCACCAGCCACTGGTCGGTGAACGCCGCGGCGGCCGGGTGCACGGTGCCATCGCCATCGGCCACCACCGAGGCGCCATCGAAGGTGAGCGCATCCTGCCCGCCCACCATGTTGAGGTACAGCAGCGCCGCGCCGGTTTCGCGGGTGCGCTCGGCCAGCAGCGCATCGCGCTGGGCGTGCTTGCCGCGTTCGTCCGGCGAGGCGTTGGGCACCACCACCAGTTCCGCACCCTGGCGCACGGTGTCGGCCAGCGGTTCGGGGAACCACAGGTCTTCGCAGACCAGCACGCCCACCGGCACGCCCTTCAACTCGAACACGCAGCTGCCGCCGTCCGGGTCCACATCGAAGTAGCGGCGCTCATCGAACACCGCGTAGTTGGGCAGTTCGCGCTTGCGGTAGGTATGCAGCACCTGGCCATCGCGCAGCACGCTGGCCGCGTTGTAGACCACCGCGCCGGTGGCCTCGGGCCAGCCGACCACGGCGGTGATGCCCAGTTCCGGGAACACCACCAGTTCGGCGCCGAACTCATCGCGCGCCTCGGCGATCATCGCGATGATGCTGTCGGTATTGCGCTCGACCGCCCCCACTGGGAAATCGAACTGAGCCATCGCAATACGGATCGAGGTCATGAGGTAACGCCTGAGGTTTCGATACCCCATTGTAGCGCCGGGCCCTGCCCGGCAAACCGGGTGCCAGAACGCAGAAACGCCGCCCGAAGACGGCATTGTGTGC
>NZ_VJWO01000134.1:0-830 GCF_014889455.1 Pseudomonas sp. K8 | reverse complement strand
GGCCCACGCACAGGACGCCGCCCCGGCCACCGCGCCGGCGCAGGCCACCACCCTGGACCAGGTCCAGGTGACCGGCACCCGCGGCACCATCCAGACCTCGATCGACAAGAAGCGCGACGAGACCGTGGTGTCCGATGTGCTCTCGGCCGAAGACATCGGCGACCTGCCGGCGCTGTCCATCGGCGAAGCCATCGAAACCATCACCGGTGCCTCCACCCACCGCGAGAAGGGCGGCGCCTCCGAAATCTCGATCCGTGGCCTGGGCCCGTTCCTGGGCTCGTCCACCTTCAATGGCCGCGAGGCCCCCAACGGCAGCGGCGACCGCTCGGTGAACTTCCACCAGTTCCCCTCGGAGCTGATCAACAACGTGCACATCTACAAGACCCAGCGCGCCGACTTCGTCGAAGGCGGCACCGCCGGCACCGTCAACATGGAAACCGTCAAGCCGCTCGAATACGGCAAGCGCACCTTCCAGCTGGACGGGCGCGGCACCTGGCAGGAATACGACGATCGCCTCAAGGACGGCGACGGCGTGGGCTGGCGCGGTACCGCCAGCTACATCGACCAGTTCGCCGAAGACACCTGGGGCATCGCGCTGGGCTACGCGCACAGCGACAACCCGATCCAGGAAAACCAGGTCGGCCTGTACGAGCCGTGGACCACCGAGCACACTGACAACGGCGACCGCCCCGGCGTGGCCCCGGGCACCTTGTTCTCCGACGGCATCAAAGCCCTGCGCCGCACCGGCAATGCCAAGCGCGATGGCTACATGGCCACCGTGCAGTTCCGCCCGTCCACTCAGTGGACCAGCACGCTCGCCCAGTTCCACC
>NZ_VJWO01000133.1:0-846 GCF_014889455.1 Pseudomonas sp. K8 | reverse complement strand
TCCATGGGCGACCGCCGCTTCGGTACTGTCGTGCGCGCCACCGTCCGAGAACGAATCCGGGGTGACGTTGACGATGCCCATGACACGCGGGCGGTCCAGCCGCAGCACGCGGCCGCCGCAGTCCAGCTGGGGAGAAGTATCGAACATGGGCCTTCCACGAAATACGCCAGCGCCTAGTTTACGCCGGCGTACCCCGATAACCCGCGGCCCGCGGGCCTGGCGGGCTAGAAATCGCCCAGCTTGGCCTCGTCGGTCGGGTTGGCCAGCCACTCGGCGAGGTCGTTGCCGATGGCGGTGACCACGCGCTGGAGCACGTCGCAGGAGCCCTTGAACAGACCGCCTGGGCCACCGCGCGAAATCCGCCGCGCCGTCACCGCCGCCACCTTCTGCCCGTCGTCCATCAACACGCCGCGCACGGTCGCGGACTTGTCGTGGTTGTAGCCCGTGCGGGCGCTCTGCGCCTCCCCGATCTCCAGCTTCAGCCCCCGACCTTCGGTGGCCAGCCGCTCGTCGACGGCGATGGGACTGCCGAAGTCCGGCCCGCCGCTCCCCAGCGCGGTCCCCAGCTGGGCGCCCATCCGGCATTCGGCCTTGATGTTGTCGGCGATGTAGGACGTTTCGGAGAACGGCACCGGGTCCTGCACGTGGACGGTGGCCGCGAACGCGGGCGTGGCACAGCACAGCAGCGCGGCAGTCGCCGCGCGCATCGAATGACGCATGTATTCCCCCTGGAATGATGTTCACGGCCGCGCGGTGCGACCGTGCCTGCGCATCGTGCCGGGCGCGGCGCGCGGCCGCAAGGGCTCAGCGCCGGCGGCGCTTGCGGTCCACGTACAGGGTCTTGGC
>NZ_VJWO01000132.1:0-852 GCF_014889455.1 Pseudomonas sp. K8 | reverse complement strand
CCTTGTGGGAGCTGTCGAGCTTCAGCGAGGCTGCGATAGCGGACGCTCAGGCGGCAAAAATGTCAGCAGTACCGGCCCCGTCGCAGCCTCGCCGGGGCTCGACACCTCCCACAGTAGATCACCATGTCCGGCCGCAGCGCGGTCTCCTTGTGGGAGCTGTCGAGCTTCAGCGAGGCTGCGATAGCGGACGGTCAGGCGCCAAAAATATCAGCAGTACCGGCCCCGTCGCAGCCTCGCCGGGGCTCGACACCTCCCACAGTAGATCGCCATGTCCGCCCGCAGCGCGGTCCCCTTGTGGGAGCTGTCGAGCTTCGGCGAGGCTGCGATAGCGGACGGTCAGGCGGCAAAACTGTCAGCAGTACCGGCCCCGTCGCAGCCTCGCTGGGGCTCGACACCTCCCACAGTAGATCGCCATGTCCGCCCGCAGCGCGGTCTCCTTGTGGGAGCTGTCGAGCTTCAGCGAGGCTGCGATAGCGGACTGTCAGGCGCCAAAAATATCAGCAGTACCGGCCTCGTCGCAGCCTCGCCGGGGCTCGACACCTCCCACAGTAGATCGCCATGTCCGCCCGCAGCGCGGTCCCTTTGTAGGAGCTGTCGAGCTTCAGCGAGGCTGCGATAGCGGACGGTCAGGCAGCAAAACTGTCAGCAGTACCGGCCCCGTCGCAGCCTCGCCAGGGCTCGACACCTCCCACAGTAGATCGCCATGTCCGGCCGCAGCGCGGTCTCCTTGTGGGAGCTGTCGAGCTTCGGCGAGGCTGCGATAGCGGACGCTCAGGCGGCAAAAATGTCAGCAGTACCGGCCCCGTCGCAGCCTCGCCGGGGCTCGACACCTCCCACAGTAGATCACCATGT
>NZ_VJWO01000131.1:0-855 GCF_014889455.1 Pseudomonas sp. K8 | reverse complement strand
GGAGCACGGTGCTGGTGGTGGCCTGGCTGCTGCTGAGCAACGGCACCGGCTGGTGGAAGCAGATTGCCGCCCAGCCGCGCGCGCTGCCCACCCTGGCCCTGAGCAGCATGGCCATCGCGTTTAACTGGGGCCTGTACATCTGGGCGATCAACGCCGGGCATGTGATCGAAACCAGCCTTGGCTACTTCATCAACCCGCTGGTGAGCGTGGTGCTGGGCGTGGTGGTGCTCAAGGAGCGCCTGCGCGGCCTGCAGTGGCTGGCCGTGGGCTGCGCCGCACTGGGCGTGGCGTGGCTGACCCTCGACGCCGGCACTCCACCGTGGGTCGCGCGGGGGCTGGGCTGCTCGTTCGGGCCGAACGGCCGGCTGCGCAAGATGGTCTCGGGGTCCCCGGTGGCGGGGTTGTCCAGCGGTCGCGTTCGTCGGCTGCCGCGCGGGCCGGACACCCCGCAGCCACGCAGGGCGTGGCTCTACCCTTGGGGTGGTCGATCGGCCGGGGTTCGCGCTGCCACGCAGGGCGTGGCACTACGTGGGATGCGGCAACCGTAGAGCCACGCCCTGCGTGGCTGCGTGCATCGCATCATTCCGAATGACGCGTTCACCGCGTTGATATTCCAACCGTTCCGATATCCACAGCTACCCGAGACTGCTGAACTGCCATGACCCGCGTGTGCGGGCAATCAGGGAGCAGATGATGAGGAAGTTTGGATGGCTGCTGTTGGCAGCATTACCGTTCCAGGTCGCCGCCGAGGAAAGGCTGGATGACCCGATTGCACGGCCTTGCTACATGTGCAACGCCAGTGAGATGTACGAGCGTGCAGAGTCGCTGGGAGTTGGCGAGCACTATGTCTACAAC
>NZ_VJWO01000130.1:0-870 GCF_014889455.1 Pseudomonas sp. K8 | reverse complement strand
GCCGATGCCTACGTCGGCAACCTGGCCATGGTCGCCCGCGTGGTGCGCGAGGTGTATCCGGCCAAGCTGCACGTGGCCGCGCCGGCGGGCTTCAGCGACCAGCTGTCGCTGGCGGTCAAACGCCAGTACGCGCCGTTGGCCACCACCTTCGACCGGGTGCTGGCCAACCTCACCCCGCGCGAGCACGCCGCCATCCGGGGCGACTGGTTGCTGGCCGAATACCGCACCGGGCTGGACTGGCGTTCGGTTGCGCGCTGGGCGGTGCCGCTGTCGCTGGTGCTGCTCACCGGCATCATCGTGCATGGCTGGGGCTACTGGCGGCTGCGCCGCGAGGTCGGCATGCGCCGCCGGTTGGAACAGCGGCTGGTGGAAGTGACCGACAACCTGCCGGCGATCGTCTACCAGGCCCGCCGTGACAGCGATGGCCGGGTCACGTTCCCGTACATCACCGGCGACCTGCAGTCGATGTTCGGGGTCAGCACCGCCGAAGTCATCGCCGATGAAACGCGCCTGGTCGACCAGATCGACCCGCGCGACCGCGAGGCGGTCAGCCGCGCGCTGAACGACGCCGCGCGCGATTTCTCCGCGCTGGACATGGAATCCCGCACCAGCCCGCACGGCGTGGTGCGCTGGGTGCGCACCCGCGCATTGCCGTATGCCGCCGAACACGGCGTGGTGCTGTGGAGCGGTTACTGGGTGGACGTGACCGAAGCGCGCGCGCAGGCCGATGCCCTGGCCGCCGCCAAGTCCGACGCCGAACGCGCCACTGCGGCCAAATCCAACTTCCTGGCCACCATGAGCCACGAAATCCGCACCCCGATGAGCGGCGTGCTGGGCATGGTCGAAGCGCTGTCCCACACCGACCTGGAG
>NZ_VJWO01000012.1:0-139338 GCF_014889455.1 Pseudomonas sp. K8 | reverse complement strand
GCACCTCGGCATCCAGCACCTTGGCCACGACTTCTTCAGCCTTGTCACGGCTCAAGCCCAAACGTTCAAGCAGCTCGTCGGGGATGGTTTCGTGCGGCCCGGAGCCGATGCCCCGGCTGCGCAGCAGACGCACGGCCAGGCACACCAGGTTGGGGTACTCGGCGTATTGGCCGTCGTAGGACGGGTCGTGCTGGAAGCGCAGGGCGGTGGACAGTTCGTCCGGCATGTCCCAGTAGCGCATCAGCCAGGCGCCGATCTGTTCGCGGCTGATACCCAGCAAATGCTGCTCCACATAGCTGTGGCACAGGTGCGGGTTGACCTCCAGGTGTCGGCAGATCAGCGAGAAGTGCGGCGGAAACACGTGGGCCAGCAGCAGATAACCGAAGTTGTGCAGCAGACCGGCCAGGTAGGTCAGGCCGGCTTCCGGGCGTTGCGCGCGCGGCATGGCGCGGGTCAGGCCTTCGATGACGGCGGCGGTGTAGATCGACTGGTGCCAGTACGGCGTGGCCTGGTGCGGGTGGTCCTTGGGCAGGCTCAGGGTTTTGCCCAGGGCCAGGCCCAGTGCCAGGTTGATCACCAGGTCGAAGCCCAGCACCCGCACGATGGCGTCTTCCACCGAGCGGATCTTGCCCGGCGAGGCGTAATAGGGCGAGGCGGCCCAGCTGACCACCTGGGCGGCCAGCGCCGGGTCGGTTTCGACCACGCCGGTGATGTCGTCGATGGTGGCGTTGGGGTCGACGCGCAGTTTGATGATTTTCTGCGCAGTGTCGGCCAGCGGCGGAATCTCGATGGTCGCTTCCAGGCGTTGCTGGATGCGCCGGGCCGTGAACGCCTGCATGGCCTGGGTGATTTCCTCGCGGTCATCATGGGGCCGGTCGAGGTTGGGCCGGATGTTGCTCAGCGGCTCGCCGAATTGAGCGGCGCTGGCCTTGGTCAGCATGGTCTTGAAGTCGGCGCTGGCGATCTCCAGCAGCAAACCGGCTTCGCCCGAGTGAACCAGCAGGCTCGACTCATCGAGCAGGCTGCCTTCATACAGGCAAGGTGAGCTGGTCAGCGCCGGCAGGCCGGGCAGCAGGCTGAGGTCATGCTTGCCGAGCATGCGTTCGATACGTTCCGGCGACACCGATGTCAGGCGGCGGCCGGTGAGTTCGGTCAGGCGGTTGAGGTCGAGCAACTGGTTCTGCGGGAACAGCACCATGAGCGCGCCCACCGCATCTTCCAGCAGCACCGCCTGGATCTTTCGCGCAGGGTTCAGGCCCGGATGTTCGGCGACTTCCGTATAGCTGATGGAGAGTTTCGCGAGCAGCGCCCGAATAACCGGCGGGGCGGTCAGTGGTGCGGCGGCGTGGGCAACTTCTGACATGGCCTGATCCAAATTCGTACAGTCTTTGGAGTATAACCAGCTTGATACAAATGTTGGTCGGATAAGTGAAACAGGCGTCACACTTGGCCGTATTGCTGCCCATGCCTGAGCCAGCGATCCAGCAGCGGGCTGACGTGATCCGGCCAACGCTCGAGCAGGGCCTGGGCCGCATCGCGCACTGCCGGCAGCAGGTCGGCGTCGCGCATCAGGTCGGCGACCTTGAATTGCAGCAGGCCGGTCTGGCGGGTGCCGAGCATCTCGCCGGGGCCGCGCAGTTCGAGGTCTTTTTCGGCGATGACAAAACCGTCGTTGGTTTCACGCATGATGCCCAGGCGTTGACGGCCGATCTGCGACAGCGGCGGATGATACAGCAGCACGCAGTGGCTGGCCGCGCTGCCCCGGCCGACGCGGCCGCGTAGCTGGTGCAGTTGCGCCAGGCCCAGACGCTCGGGGTTTTCGATGATCATCAGGCTGGCGTTGGGCACGTCCACCCCGACCTCGATCACCGTGGTGGCCACCAGCAGTTGCAGGTCGCCGGCCTTGAATTGCGCCATCACCGCGGCTTTTTCCGCCGGTTTCATGCGCCCGTGGATCAGCCCGACCTTGAGTTCGCCCAAGGCGCTGGTGAGGTCTTCGTAAGTGGTTTCGGCGGCCTGGCAGGTCAGCTCTTCGGACTCTTCGATCAGCGTGCATACCCAATACGCCTGGCGGCCTTCGGCACAGGCGCCGCGCACGCGCTCGATGACTTCCACGCGCCGGGAGTCGGTGACCAGCACGGTATTGACCGGGGTGCGGCCGGGCGGCAGTTCGTCGAGGATCGAGGTGTCGAGGTCGGCGTAGGCGCTCATGGCCAGGGTGCGCGGGATCGGCGTGGCGGTCATGATCAGTTGGTGCGGGCTCATGCGCCCGCCCGCGCCTTTCTGGCGTAGGGCCAGGCGCTGTTGCACGCCGAAGCGATGCTGTTCGTCGATGATCACCAGCGCAAGGTTCTTGAACTGCACTTCGTCCTGGAACAGCGCATGGGTGCCCACCACCATCGGTGCGCCGCTGGCGATCTGCTCCAGCGCGGTTGTGCGGTTTTTGCCTTTGAGTTTGCCCGCCAGCCACGCCACTTCCAGGCCCAGCGGTTCGAGCCAGCGCTTGAAGGTGATGAAGTGCTGCTCGGCGAGAATCTCAGTGGGCGCCATCAGCGCCACCTGGTAACCGGCTTCGAGTGCCTGCAGGGCGGCGAGGGCGGCGACCACGGTCTTGCCCGCGCCGACGTCGCCCTGGATCAGGCGCAGCATGGGTTCGGGCTGGCTGAGGTCGTAGGCGATTTCATTGCCCACGCGCTGTTGGGCACCGGTCGGCGCAAAGCCGAGGTTCGCCAGGTACTGCGCGGGCAGGCGCGTGGCCTTGGGCATCGCCGGGGCGCGCAGGGAGCGCATGCTCTCGCGCAGGCGTTGCTGAGACAGTTGGTGGGTCAGCAGTTCTTCGAACGCCAGGCGGTGCTGCGCCCAGTGATGACCGAGGGCCAGTTCGTCCACGTCCGCGTCGGCCGGTGGGTGATGCAGGTAGCGGATCGCATCGTCCAGCGGCGCCAGTTGATAGTCGCGGGCCAGCTCCACGGGCAGCCAATCGGGCAGGCTTTTCGGGCCGAGCATCGTCAGGGTCTGCTGGCACAGTTGGCGCAGGCGTTGTTGGGTGAGGCCTTCGGTCAGCGGGTAGATCGGCGTCAGGGTGGTGTCGACCGGCGGCGGCTCGTCGCCCGTAATGGCGCGGTATTCCGGATGGTAGATCTCCAGGCCCGAGGCGCCGGGGCGTGCTTCGCCGTAACAGCGCACGCGGGTGCCGCGCTTGAGGCCTTCCTTCTGCGCGTTGCTGAAATGGTAGAAGCGCAGGCTCAGGCCGCCGGTGCCATCCTGCAGGCGCACCACCAGGCTGCGGCGCTTGCCCATCACCACGTCGGCGCCGCTTACGGTGCCTTCGATCACCGCGTCCTGCCCAGGGCGCAAATGACCGATGGGCACCACGCGGGTGCGGTCCTGATAGCGCAGAGGCAGGTGGAACAGCACGTCCTGAAGGTTCTCCAGGCCGACCTTGGCCAACTTCTCGGCCATGGCTTCGCCGACACCCTTGAGTGCCGTCACCGACACCTGCGACAGCTCAGTCATACAGTGGCTCAGCTCGCAGCAGGCGGTTTGGCCACCGAACACAGGCGGATCGAGTCGGCCAGGATTTCAATGGCTTTGGGCCGCGGGAAGCTGGCGCGCCAGGCGATCGCCACGGTGCGGAACGGCACCGGCGGCGTGAGCGGGCGCACGGCGATCACGCCCGGGGCGTAGTGATGGCTGTCCACCGCCGACAGCGGCAGGATCGAAATGCCCAGGCCGGAGGCGACCATGTGGCGAATGGTTTCCAGGGAGCTGGATTCCACGGTGGTGTGTTTGGCGCCGTCGTGGCCCTTGGTCAGGGTCGGGCAGGCTTCCAGCACCTGGTCGCGGAAGCAGTGGCCTTCACCGAGCAGCAGCAGGCTCTTGTCGTTGAGCAGGCTGGCGTCGATGCTGTCTTTCTGCGTCCACGGGTGCGAGGCCGGCATCAGCACGTAGAACGGCTCGTCGTAGAGCGGCAGGGTCAGCACGTCAGCCTCGTTGAACGGCAGGGCGATGATGATCGCGTCCAACTCGCCGTTGCGCAGTTTGTCGCGCAGCACGTGGGTGAAGTTTTCTTCGATATACAGCGGCATCTGCGGCGCGACGCGGTGCAGTTGCGGAATCAGGTGCGGGAACAGGTACGGGCCGACGGTGTAGATGGCGCCGACTTTCAGCGGCGCGGTCAGCTGGTTTTTGCCGGCCTGGGCCAGTTCGCGAATGCTTTGGGCTTGCTCCAGGACCTTTTGGGCCTGGGCAACGATGCCTTCACCGACCGGGGTCAGGCGCACGGCGCTTTTGCTGCGCTCGAAAATCAGCACACCGAGTTCGTCTTCAAGCTTTTTCACGCCCACCGACAGCGTCGGCTGGCTGACGTGGCAACGCTCGGCCGCGTGGCCGAAGTGTTGTTCTTGGGCGAGGGTCACGATGTAGCGTAATTCTGTAAGAGTCATAGCGGGCGTCCATGAGGTTGCGAGCCAAGCATACCGGCTGCAATCGATAGACACACGTTATCAGAACTTTGATAAGGATTGAGCGGGGAATGTGCGAGATTTTGCTGAAGCGATAAAACCCGATGTGGGAAGGGGCTTGCTCCCGATGGCGATGGGTCAGTCGAGGATGTGTCGACTGATGTACCGTCATCGGGAGCAAGCCCCCTCTCACATAGCCCTGCGCGTGCCTTTAGCGGCGACGCTTCTCGATGTTGTAAACGAACGGCGCGACGATCTCGATGCTGCCGCTTTTCACCATGTCGGCCGGTGGCTTGGGCAATGGCTGGGCGCGACGGATCATGTCCAGGGTGGCGCGGTCCAGGTCGGCGTTGCCGGAGCGGCCCACCAACTCGTAGGACAGCACATTGCCTTCGGCATCGACCACGAAGCGCAAGCGATTCATGCCTTCCTTGCCACTGTTCTGCGCGCTTTGCGGGTACTTTTTGTACTTCTGCAAGTGCGCCAGCAGGGCGCCTTCCCAGGAGGCTTTGGCGGCGACCTGTTGCGGCGACGGGCCCGGTGCGGGCTGGGCCGATTTCTCCGCCGGTGTATTGGTCGGCGGCGTGTCGCTTGGCGGCGTCTCGGAAGGTTTCTCCTTGGGCGGCTCGGGTTTTTTCTCCTCCGGTTTGGGCGGCTGGGGTTTCGGCTTGGGCTTGACCGGCTTGGGCACCTGGATCGTCGGCTTGGGCGCTTCGGCCAGTTTCGGCAGCGGCAGCTCTTCCACCGGGGCGGGCGGCTGCGGCGGCGTGACCACCTTGGGCGGTGCCGGCGGCGGCGGTGCGGGCATCGGCGTCAGGTCGATGACCATGGCCGCCGGTGGCAGCTGGACCGTGCGCGGCGCCGACCAGTGGAGCGCGATGGCAATCGCGATGGCATGCACGCCCAGCACGACGGCGAGGCTGGTGCCATAACGCGTCAGTTTGTGGCGCGTCGTGATCATTTTTTGGCTGCCGTCTCAAGTCCGACCAGGCCGACCTTGAGGTAGCCGGCTGCCCGCAGGGCATCCATTACGCTCATCAGGTCGCCGTAGTCCACGCCTTTGTCGGCCTGGAAGAAGATCGTCGTGTCTTTCTTGCCTTGGGTCTTGGCGTCGAGCGCCGGCCCCAGGGTTTCGGCTTTGACTTCTTCTTCGCCCAGGAACAGGCGCTGGTCCGCCTTGACGCTGAGGAAAATCGGTTTCTCCGGCCGCGGCGCGGGTTTGGCGCTGGAGGCGGGCAGGTCGACCTTGATATCCACGGTGGCCAAGGGGGCCGCCACCATGAAGATGATCAGCAGCACCAGCATCACGTCGATAAACGGCGTGACGTTGATTTCGTGGTTCTCGACGAGTTCGTCGTCGCCTTGATTCAAATGCAGGCCCATGGCCGATTACCCCACTTTCACCATGTGCGGTTGCGAGCTGCGCTCGGAAGGCAGGTGATCGAGGTCGCGGCTGACCAGCAGCAGGACTTCTGCCGACGCGTCCGATACCTGGGCCTTGTAGCCGGCAATCGAACGGGCGAAGACGTTGTAGATCACCACCGCGGGAATCGCGGCAACCAGGCCCAGGGCGGTCGCCAGCAAGGCTTCGGCGATGCCGGGAGCGACGACGGCGAGGTTGGTGGTCTGGGTTTTGGCGATGCCGATGAAGCTGTTCATGATGCCCCACACGGTACCGAACAGACCGACGAACGGCGCGGTGGAACCGATGGTCGCCAGCACGCCAGTGCCGTTGCTCATGTTACGACCGCAGGCTGCCACCAGGCGCTCGAGACGGAACGCCACGCGCTCCTTGATGCCTTCTTTTTCGCGGGTGTTGGCCGACAGGCGCATTTCTTCCAGCGCGTCGTGTACCAGCGTATTGGCCAGGGTGCCCTTCTTGGTCGCCGTTTCGCTGGCTTCCTTGAGGGTGGTGGCCTTTTTCAGGTGGACGATCTCGCTGCGCAGGCGGCGCTTGGCGCCCAGCAGTTCGAAGCCTTTGGCGATCCAGATGGTCCAGGTGATGATCGAGGCGATGGCCAGGCCGATCATCACGGCTTTCACTACCACGTCAGCGTTTTGGTACATGCCCCATGGCGACAGGTCGTGGGCCATGCCAAGGGTGTTGTTTTCTTCCAGCACCACGCCGGGCTCGTCGGCGGTGGCCGGCGCTGCAGCCTGGGCTGGGTCTGTGGCGGCCGGCACCGCAGGGGCGACGGTGGCATTCTGTTCGGCAGCAGCAGGAGCCGCCGGCGCGGTGGCATCAGCGAATGCGGCGGTCGGTGCCAGCAGTACGCTGAACAGCAGCGCCGCAATCGCACGCCAGGCGCGGGATGGACTGTGAAGTTTGGTTGGCGAAGCGGGGTGTGTATTACGTGTCATGCTGGCCGGACCTGAGAGAAAAAAATGAGTGATCGTCCTTCCAGACCCTGCGAGGTCGAGGACAAATGGGTCGTTATTATTGCAAGTAATTCTTGTTAACAGAAGTAATACAGTAACTTTATTTGTCCTTTTTCTGGCCGCTGGTCTCCTGCGACGGCTAATCTAGACCTTTCAGTACGGAGTTTTGTGATGTCTGCGCCTTCTGTTGTGATTGCCGGTTGTGGCGATGTGGGGAGTCGGCTGGCCAGCCAATTGCTCGCCTCGGAATGGGAGGTTCATGGCCTGCGGCGTGATATTTCGCGCCTGCCCGATGGCGTGATCGGCATTGCCGGTGACCTGTTCAATAAGGATTGCCCTGACACCTGGCCGATCGGCGGGGTGGATTACCTGGTGTATTGCGCGGCGGCGACGGATCACGACGAAGCCGGTTATCGCGCCGCTTACGTGCAAGGGTTGCAGCATGTGTTGGAGTGGTTGAAGGATTACGGCCAGCAGCCCAAGCATCTGCTGTTTGTGTCCAGCAGCAGTGTGTATGGGCAGCAGCAGGGCGAATGGGTCGACGAAACGTCCGAGACCCAGGCAAAAGGCTATTCCGGGCAGGTGATGCTGGAAGCCGAGCAAGTCGCGCTGAACAGCGGCATTGCGGCGAGCATCGTGCGCTTGACCGGAATTTACGGGCCGGGCCGCGAGTGGCTGCTGACGCAGGTGCGCCAGGGTTATCGCGTGGCGATCGATCCGCCTTTATATGGCAACCGGATCCACGTCGATGATGCGGCTGGCCTGCTGGCGTTTTTGTTGCGGCATGTGGAGCAGGGCGGTTCGCTGGATCGGATCTATATCGGTGTCGATGACGCACCGGCGCCGTTGGCCGAGGTGGTGGCCTGGTTGCGTGAGTACCTGGGTGTGACGCAATGGTCCGATGACGCCAGTGTGCGCCGCGCCGGGAGCAAGCAATGCAGCAACGCCCGGGCCAAGGCGTTGGGCTGGGTGCCGACGTATCCGAGTTATCGCGAAGGCTACGCGGCCATCCTGAAGGGCTGAGCCGCGGTCAGAAAAGGTGGGAGGGGGTTTGCTTTGTCAGCCACGGTTGTAGTGGCTGATGCACCGCGATCGGGAGCAAGTCGAATCGTCGCACCGCCCCTCCCACATTCAGGTCTGTGGGATGACGGTTATTGTTTTTCAAGCAGCCACTGGCGTGGCCCCGGTGTAAACGAGGGCACTTCGTCGGCCTGCGAGGTATTGATCGCCTGGAAGATTTCCAGCTGCTTGCCCTTGCGTGCAAAGATCCACGCATTGCCCACGCCGTTGCGTTGCAACCACATGCTGTCGTAGCCGCCGCTCATGGAGGCGCAATCACCCGCCAGGCATAACGAATATCGATCGGCGCCCGGCAGGCCGGCCACTTGGCCGTTGGCCTGGAACTGCACGGTGGCGCCTTCGCCATTGCCGTTGGCGATTTTCCAGTCGCCACCCATATAAGCGGCGTACAGCGCGCGCTCGAAGTTGGCGCCCAATGGCGCGCCTTCCGGTGCAGGTTCCTTGGCGCGGGCAAACAGCTGTTCGGGCTCGTTGTCGTTGGCCACTTGCAGCAGTTGCCGACCTTTGCGCTTGAGATCGGTGGCGGCGCTGCCGTAGAAGTCGACGCTCCAGGCACCGGGCTTCTCACCGAGCAACTTGCCTTCCGCTACTTCAAAACCGTTGTAGTAGCGGGCCTGCAGGGCCTTGGTGTTGACGTCCCACTCGAGGTTCGGGCCAAAGCTCTGCAGTGCTTCACGCAAAGGGCCGCCCTTGGCTGCCGCGTCGATGGCAACCTGGTTGATCCAGGTGCCGCTCACATCCAGGTCGGCGGGGTTGCTGGCACAGCCGCCGAGCAACAGGGCGAGCAACGAAGAGGCTACAAGCGCTTTGCGCATCATGAAATCCTTTTAAAACGAAGTCGGCGCAGCCTATGGAGGCTGCGCCGGGTGTTTTACTCGATGACCAGAATCGCGTCCATCTCAACCTGTGCGCCCTTTGGCAGGGCAGCAACGCCGATAGCGGCGCGGGCTGGGTAAGGCTGTTCGAAGTACTTGCCCATGATCTCGTTGACCTTGGCGAAGTGGCTCAGGTCGGTGAGGAAGATGTTCAGCTTGACGATGTCCTTGAACGAACCGCCGGCAGCTTCGGCGACCGACTTGAGGTTTTCGAAGACCTGTACGGTTTGTGCTTCGAAGCCTTCAACCAGTTCCATGGTCTTTGGGTCCAGTGGGATCTGGCCGGACATGTAGACGGTGTTGCCCGCCTTGATCGCCTGGGAGTAGGTGCCGATGGCGGCTGGGGCTTTGTCGCTGGTGATAACAGTCTTGGTCATGAATGACTCCTTGTAAGAGGTGGGCTATGCACGCATGCGGGTGATGCGGATCACACCGGTCAAGGCGCGCAGTTTCTTGATCACGCGGGCCAGGTGTACGCGGTCGTGTACGCTGACCACCAGTTGGACCACGCTGATGCGACCATCGCGCTCGTCCATGCTGATTTTCTCGATATTGCCGTCGGCCGCGTTGACGCTGCTGGCCAGCAGGGCGATCAGGCCGCGCTGGTGCTCCAGCTCGACCCGCAGCTCGACGTTGAATTCGCCGGTGACATCCTTGGCCCACGAGAGCTGGATGCATTTTTCCGGGTTGTGGCGGATTTCGCTGATATTGCGGCAGTTGTCCAGGTGGACCACCATGCCTTTGCCCGCCGACAGGTGCCCGACAATCGGGTCGCCCGGGATCGGCGTGCAGCACTTGGCGTAGCTGAGCACCAGGCCCTCGGTGCCGCGAATCGCCAGCGGACCTTCCGGGCTTGGCAATTGCTCGCCTTCGCCGAGCAGGCGACGGGCGACCACATAGGCCATGCGGTTGCCCAGGCCGATGTCTTCCAGCAGGTCTTCGATGGTTTCCTGGCGATACTCGCTGAGCATCGCTTGCACGCGCTCGCCGGGGATTTTCTCGAGGGCGCTGTCGAAGCCGTTGAGCACCTTGTTCAGCAAGCGTTCGCCCAGGCTGATGGACTCGGAGCGGCGCTGCAGTTTCAGGGCGTGGCGAATATGGGTACGCGCCTTGCCGGTGACCACGAAGTTGAGCCACGCCGGGTTCGGCCGGGCGCCTGGTGCGCTGACGATTTCCACGGTGGAGCCGCTTTGCAGCGGTTCCGACAGCGGGGCCAGGCGCCGGTTGATGCGGCAAGCGATGCAGCTGTTGCCGACATCGGTGTGTACGGCGTAGGCAAAGTCGACGGCCGTGGAGCCTTTGGGCAGCTCCATGATCCGGCCCTTGGGCGTGAACACGTAGACCTCGTCCGGGAACAGGTCGATCTTCACGCTCTCGATGAATTCCAGGGAGTTGCCCGCACGTTGCTGCATTTCCAGCACGCCTTTGACCCACTGGCGCGCGCGGGCGTGGGTGCCTTTGGGCTGCTCGTCGCCGCTGGATTTGTACAGCCAATGGGCGGCGATGCCGTTGTTGGCCATCTCTTCCATTTCCCGGGTGCGGATCTGGATCTCGATCGGCACCCCATGCATACCGAACAGCGTGGTATGCAGCGACTGATAGCCGTTGGCCTTGGGAATGGCGATGTAGTCCTTGAAGCGGCCCGGCAGGGGTTTGTACAAATTATGTACAGCGCCCAATACGCGGTAGCAGGTGTCGACCTTGTCGACGATGATCCGGAACGCATACACGTCCATGATCTCGTTGAAGGCCCGGCGCTTGCCGCGCATCTTCTTGTAGATGCCGTAGATGTGCTTCTGCCGCCCGCTGACCTCGCCCTCGATCTCGTCGATCGCCAGGCAATGGCTCAGCGACTCTTCGATCTTGTTGACGATTTCCTTGCGGTTGCCCCGGGCACGCTTGACCGCCTGGTAGATGCGCGCCGAACGCATCGGGTGCATGGCCTTGAAGCCGAGGTCTTCGAATTCGATACGAATGGCGTGCATGCCCAGCCGGTTGGCGATAGGCGCGTAGATTTCCAGGGTTTCCTTGGCGATGCGCCGGCGTTTTTCGCCGGACAGCACTTCCAGTGTCCGCATGTTGTGCAGCCGGTCGGCCAGCTTGACCAGGATCACGCGGATATCCCGGGCCATGGCCATCGCCATCTTCTGGAAGTTTTCCGCCTGGGCTTCGGCCTTGGTCTCGAAGTTCATCTGGGTCAGTTTGCTGACCCCATCGACCAGTTCGGCCACGGTTTCGCCAAATTGCGCGCTGAGCGCTTCCTTGGCGATGCCGGTGTCTTCGATCACGTCATGCAGCATCGCGGCCATCAGGCTCTGATGGTCCATGTGCATGTCGGCGAGAATATTGGCCACCGCAAGAGGATGGGTGACATACGCCTCGCCGCTGCGGCGGCGTTGGCCGTCGTGGGCTTGTTCGGCGTAGAAATACGCTCGGCGGACCAGGTTGACCTGGTCTGGGCCGAGGTAGGTCGATAAGCGATCGGCGAGGGCGTCTATGCTCGGCAAAGGATGGACTCCTGCCGCGTGCGTTGACACCGCGCCGTGCTACGTCGACCAGGCATAGGCTTAGACGGCCTCGTTGGACTCGTCCTCGAACGCTGCAAACAGCGGTTCGTCTTCAACGATCTCGGCGTTGGCGATGAACTCGTAGCTCATCAGGCCTTCAGCGATTTCGCGCAGAGCGACAACGGTAGGCTTGTCGTTTTCCCACTGGACCAGGGGCTCTTTGCCGCCAGTGGCCAGTTGACGGGCACGCTTGGTAGAGAGCATGACCAGCTCAAAGCGGTTATCCACGTGTTCTAGGCAGTCTTCAACGGTTACGCGGGCCATGGTATTCCTCGGAGCGAATGCAAGATGCGCGCTGCCCGGTTGGGCGAGCGGACTAAACAGTTTAAAAAATCACCAGCGTTTAGGGAAGCGCTGATTTTTCCCAGGCTCTCGCAAAACCGCTGCAAGTGCCAATGTAAGGCCCTCGCAGCGGTTTTGGGAAGAGCTGATCAACCGAGCAGTTCGGCCAATAACTTGCCGAAACGCTGTTGTTGGCGTTTTTGCTGGAGCTGATTGGCGCGGAAAATCGCCTTCAAATCGTCCAGAGCGTGGGCAAAATCGTCATTGATGATCAGGTAATCGTAGTCGACGTAGTGGCTCATTTCGCTGACGGCTTCACGCATGCGGCCTTCGATGATCGCGTCGCTGTCCTGGCCGCGGTTGGTCAGGCGCTGGTGCAAGGCTTCCAGGGACGGCGGCAGGATGAAGATCGACCGCGCCTTGGGCATCAGCTGGCGCACTTGCTCGGCGCCCTGCCAGTCGATTTCCAGGATCAGGTCGTGGCCTTCGTCCAGGGTCTGTTGCAGGTGGCTTTGCGAGGTGCCGTAGAGGTTGCCGAACACTTCGGCGCGCTCAAGGAAGGCGCCGTGCTCGATCATCTTGACGAACTCGGTGCGCTCGACGAAGTGATAGTGAACGCCGTTCACCTCGCCCGGGCGCATGGCGCGGGTGGTGTGGGACACCGAGATGCGGATCTGTTCGTCAGCGTCGGTCAGGGCCTTGACCAGGCTGCTCTTGCCCGCGCCCGAGGGGGCGGAAATGATGTAAAGGGTGCCGGTGCTGTGGGTCATGGAAGTTGCCTTACTCAATATTCTGTACTTGTTCGCGCATTTGCTCGATCAACACTTTGAGGTTGACCGCCGCCGTGGTGCTGCGCGGATCGAACGCCTTGGAGCCCAGTGTATTGGCTTCGCGGTTGAGTTCCTGCATCAGGAAATCCAGGCGCCGACCGGCGGCGCCGCCGGACTTGAGCACGCGGCGTACTTCAAGGATGTGGGTGCTCAGGCGATCGAGTTCTTCGGCGACGTCGCTCTTCTGCGCCAACAGGACCATTTCCTGCTCCAGGCGTACCGGATCGAGGTCGGCCTTCATGTCGGCGAAGCGGTCGAGGACCTTCTGGCGCTGGGTCGCGAGCATCTGCGGCACCAGCTCGCGCAAGGTGACCACGTCGGCTTCGATCGCGCTCAGGCGCTCGCTGATCAGGCGGGCCAGCTCGGCGCCTTCGCGCTCGCGGCCGGCCTTGAGTTCCTTCAAACCCTGGGTGAACAAGGCGAGGGCTTCGGCGTTGAGGGCTTGCGGGTCGCTGGCGTCGGCCACCAGCACGCCGGGCCAGGCCAGCACTTCCAGCGGGTTCAGCGCGGCCGGCTGCTTGATCAGGCCGGCGATGGTTTCGGCAGCGGCGACCAGTTGCGCGGCGCGTTCGCGGTCGACCTGCAGCGGTTTGCCGGTGGTTTCCTCGGTAAAGCGCAGGGTGCATTCCAGCTTGCCGCGGGAAATGCCCTGGCGCAGTGCTTCACGTACCGCGCCTTCGAGGTCGCGGAACGATTCCGGCAGGCGCAGGTGCGGCTCCAGGTAGCGGCTGTTGACCGAGCGCAGTTCCCAGCTCAGGGTGCCTTGCGCGCCGGCTTTTTCGACGCGGGCGAAGGCGGTCATGCTGTGCACCATGGAGGTACCTCGCGTTGCAGTCCCGCGATGGCGGGCTGATGGGTAAATTGAAGCCGACAGGCTGCGAAGGCGCAGGAGTGTAGCGCAGTGGGGCGATTGGCCCCAAACCCTGGCACTGACAAAGCACCGCCAGTCGACGATTCGTAACCGAATTTTTTAGACGTGCCCCGAATCGGCTCGCGGCTCTATAATGCTCGGCAGTTTTTCGTCCTCCGTACAGGTATCCCCTATGAAACGTCCAAGTGGTCGCGCTGCCGATCAGCTCCGCTCGATCCGCATCACCCGCAACTACACCAAACACGCCGAGGGATCTGTACTGGTCGAGTTTGGCGATACCAAGGTGATCTGCACCGTCAGCGTCGAAAACGGCGTGCCGCGTTTCCTCAAGGGCCAGGGCCAGGGTTGGTTGACCGCCGAATACGGCATGCTGCCGCGCGCCACCGGCGAGCGTAACCAGCGTGAAGCCAGCCGTGGCAAGCAAGGCGGCCGTACCCTGGAAATCCAGCGCCTGATCGGCCGTTCGCTGCGTGCTGCCCTGGACATGTCCAAGCTGGGCGACGTGACCCTGTACGTCGACTGCGACGTGATCCAGGCCGACGGCGGCACGCGCACTGCCTCCATCACCGGTGCCATGGTTGCGCTGGTCGACGCGTTGAAAGTGATCAAGAAGCGTGGCGGCCTGAAAGCCGGCGACCCGCTCAAGCAGATGATCGCCGCTGTGTCGGTGGGCATGTACCAGGGCGAGCCAGTGCTGGACTTGGATTACCTGGAAGACTCGGCCGCCGAGACCGACCTGAACGTGGTGATGACCAGCACCGGTGGTTTCATCGAAGTGCAGGGCACCGCCGAAGGTGCGCCATTCCAGCCGGCTGAGCTGAATGCCATGCTGGCGCTGGCGCAGAAAGGCATGACCGAGATTTTCGAGCTGCAGAACGCCGCGCTGGCCGACTGAACCGGCTTCAAGGAGAAACGCCATGAGTGACAGTCAACTGCCGGTTCCAGCACCGTCCAAGGAAGTCCGCCAATGGGCGATGTTGTGTCACTTCGCGGCGTTTCTGGGCCTGGTGTTCCCTTTCGGCAGCCTGTTGGGGCCGCTGATCCTGTGGCAGATCAAGAAGGACATGGACCCGCTGATCGATGATCAGGGCAAGGAAGCCCTGAATTTCCAGATCACCGTGGCCATTGCCTGGCTGGTCTGCATGGTGCTGGGGTTCGTGGTGATCGGCTTCCTGTTGATGTTGATCCTGGTGGTCGCGGCGCTGGTGCTGACGATCATTGGCGGGATCAAGGCCAACAACGGCACGGCCTACCGCTACCCGTGGACCTGGCGGCTGATCAAGTAACCAGGCGCGCACAAAAAAACCGACAGCGATGTCGGTTTTTTTTGTGCCTGGGCAAAGACCTCAGATGGTCAGTGTCCAGTCGTAGTCCACGATCAGCGGCGCGGGCTGCGAGAAGCGCGGCTGGCGTGGCAGGCGTGCGCTGCGCACAAAGCGACGCAGGCCTGGGGTCAGCAGCTGGTAGTCGAAACGCCAGCCCAGGTTGAGCATCTCAGCCTGTTCGTTGTCTGGCCACCAGCTGTACTGGTCGCCTTCGCGGCTGACTTCGCGCAGGGCATCGACATAGCCCATGTTGCCGACAATCTCGTCCATCCAGGCCCGTTCCGGCGCCAGGAAACCCGGGGATTGCTGGCTGTCGCGCCAGTTCTTGATATCCAGCTTCTGTTGCGCCACGTACAACGAGCCACAATAAATGTACTCGCGACGTTTGCGTCGCTGTTTATCCAGATAACGGGCGAAGTCGTCCATTAGCTTGAACTTCTGGTTCAAGTCTTCATCGCCGTTCTGCCCCGAAGGAAGCAGCAAGGTCGCGATGCTGACCTTGTCGAAATCGGCTTGCAGGTAGCGCCCGTAGCGGTCGGCTGTCTCGAAGCCGAGGCCGCTGATGACCGCCTTGGGTTGCAACCGCGAGTACAAAGCCACGCCACCTTGGGTGGGCACTTCGGCATCGCAGGCATAAAGGAAGTAGCCATCCAGTTGGAAGGCTGGATCGTCCAGTTCAAAGGCGGAGGCGCGGGTGTCCTGCAGGCAGATGACGTCGGCATTCTGGGCTTGCAGCCAACTGAGCAAACCACGCTCGACTGCAGCCTGAATACCATTAACGTTCACACTGATGATCCGCATAAATGGCCCCAAAAATCGCGTGCGTGTATGATACACGCCGTCTACCTAATTAGCTAAATCCGTGGTATCTGAGGCTTTTTTCATGCAGGCGTATCAACGCGATTTCATTCGTTTTGCCATCGATCGCGGGGTTTTGCGCTTCGGTGAGTTCACCCTCAAGTCCGGGCGCACCAGCCCGTATTTCTTCAATGCTGGCTTGTTCAACTCGGGTTCGGCCCTGGCTCAGTTGGGGCGTTTCTACGCGGCTGCCATCGTTGAAAGCGGTATTTCCTTCGACGTTCTGTTCGGTCCGGCCTACAAGGGCATCCCCCTGGCCGCCGCGACGGCCGTGGCGTTGGCCGAACACCATGGGCGCGATCTGCCGTGGTGCTTCAACCGCAAGGAAGCCAAGGCCCATGGCGAAGGCGGTAGCCTGGTGGGCGCGCCGCTCACCGGCAACGTGCTGATCATCGACGACGTGATCACCGCTGGCACCGCCATCCGTGAAGTGATGCAGATCATCGCCTCCCAGGAGGGTGCCAAGGCCGCAGGCGTGCTGATCGCCTTGAACCGCCAGGAGCGTGGCAATGGTGAGTTGTCGGCGATCCAGGAAGTGGAGCGCGATTTCGGCATCCCGGTGGTGAGCATCGTGTCGTTGAACCAGGTGTTGCAGTTCCTGGAAGATGATCCGCAGCTCAAGCAGCACTTGCCGGCAGTACGGGCGTACCGCGAGCAGTTCGGCGTCCAGTAAACGCCGCACAACAAAAAGCCCCACCCCCTGTAGGAGCGAGCTTGCTCGCGAAGAACGCCAACGATGACGCGTTTATTCTGGATGAACGCGGCGTCTTTACGTTTTTCGCGAGCAAGCTCGCTCCTACAGGGGGTGGGGCTTTTTGTGTTTAAGGACGCTTGCGGTTGCTGATCAGCGTACCCACACCAGTGTCGGTGAAGATTTCCAGCAGGATCGCATTTGGCACGCGGCCGTCAAGGATCAGCGAGCTGCCGACGCCGCCCTGCACCGCTTCCAGCGCACAACGGATCTTCGGCAGCATGCCGCCATAGATGGTGCCGTCGGCGATCAGCTCGTCCACTTGTTGGGTGGTCAGGCCGGTCAGCACCTTGCCTTGCTTGTCCATCAGGCCGGCGATGTTGGTCAGCAGCATCAGCTTTTCAGCCTTCAGCGCTTCGGCCACTTTGCCGGCAACCAGGTCGGCGTTGATGTTGTAGGACTCACCGTTGGCGCCCACGCCGATCGGCGCGATGACCGGGATGAAATCACCTTTGACCAGCAGGTTCAGCAAGTCGGTGTTGATACCGATCACTTCGCCCACCTGGCCGATGTCGATGATTTCTGGCTGGGTCATTTCCGGCGTCTGACGGGTCACGGTCAGTTTTTTCGCGCGGATCAGCTCCGCGTCCTTGCCGGTCAGGCCAATCGCGCTGCCGCCGTGGCGGTTGATCAGGTTGACGATGTCTTTGTTCACCTGGCCGCCGAGGACCATCTCCACCACGTCCATGGTCTGCGCGTCAGTGACACGCATGCCATCGATGAAGTGGCTTTCGATCGACAGGCGCTTGAGCAGGTCGCCGATCTGCGGGCCGCCGCCGTGGACCACCACCGGGTTGATCCCCACGGCTTTCATCAACACGATATCGCGGGCAAAGCCGGTTTTCAGCTCGTCGCTTTCCATGGCATTGCCGCCGTATTTGATCACCAGCGTCTTGCCGACGTAGCGTCGAATGTAGGGCAACGCTTCGGACAGGACCTTGGCGGTGTTGGCAGCGGCTTCGCGTTCGAGGGTCATTCAGGGCTCCGGTGCAAAAAAATCAGAACGGTAATTGGAGATCGGGGGCAACACGTTTCAACTGGACGTGGAACACGTCCTTGATGCGCTGCAACTCAGCCTCGGTATCCGCCTCGAAACGCAGCACCAGCACCGGTGTGGTGTTGGACGCGCGAACCAGGCCCCAGCCTTTGGCGTAATCGACTCGCACACCATCAATGGAGGTCAGGTTGGCGCCTTCGCCCCATTGCGCATCGTGCAATGCGTCAATGATGCTGAATTTGCTCTCTTCGGTCACATGGATATTGATCTCTGGCGTAGAAATATCATTCGGGAAGGTCTGAAACAGCTCCTGCGCCGTGGATTTTTCCTTGCTGAGGATCTCCAGCAGACGAGCGGCGCTGTAAATGCCGTCGTCAAACCCGAACCAACGCTCCTTGAAGAACACGTGGCCGCTCATTTCGCCGGCCAGCAGCGCGCCGGTTTCCTTCATTTTCTTTTTGATCAACGAGTGACCGGTCTTCCACATCAGCGGGCGACCGCCATATTCCTTGATCAGCGGCGTCAGGCGACGGGTGCATTTTACGTCGAAGATGATTTCGGCATTCGGGTTGCGCGCCACCACATCACGGGCAAACAGCATCAGCAGGCGGTCGGCGAACACGTTTTCGCCGGTGTTGGTCACCACGCCCACGCGGTCACCGTCGCCGTCAAAGGCCAGGCCGACGTCGGCCCCGGTTTCCTTGACCTTGGCGATCAGGTCCACCAGGTTTTCAGGCTTGCCCGGGTCTGGATGGTGGTTGGGGAAGTTGCCGTCGACGTCGCAGAACAACGGCACTACTTCGCAGTTCAGGGCTTCGAGCAGTTGCGGGGCGATCACGCCGGCCGCGCCGTTGCCGCAGTCCACCACCACTTTCAGGCGGCGCGCGAGTTTGACGTCGCCGGTGATTTCGTCGGAGTAGCGCTGAAGAATGTCGACCTTGGTGATGCTGCCTTTGCCGCTGGTCAGGTCGTTGGTTTTCAGGCGTGTGTGCAGGGCCTGGATCTGTTCGTTGGCCAGGGTGTCGCCGGCGATGACGATCTTGAAGCCGTTGTAGTCCGATGGGTTGTGGCTGCCGGTGAGCATCACCCCGGATTTGCCGGCCAGCACGTTGGCGGCGTAGTACAGCGCCGGGGTCGGCACCAGGCCGACGTCGCTGACATGGCAACCGCTGTCGGCCAGGCCCTGGATCAATTGCTCCACCAGTTCGGGACCGGACAGGCGACCGTCACGGCCGACCGAAACGTTCGGTTCGTCCTGGGCCAGGCTTTGGGCGCCGATGGCGCGGCCAATCCAGTAGGCGGTTTCGGCGGTCAGGGTCTTGGGCACCACGCCACGGATGTCATAGGCGCGGAAGATGCTGTCGGGGAAGGTCGGGGCTACTCGGGCGGCGGTACTCATCGCGGGGGGAAACTCCATCTGAAAGAGACAAGGCTGGCCTTAATGTGGCTGACCGGCAGGCTTAAACTGAAGGGTATGACGGCGTTTTCGGTGCAGAGTTCGTGGTGCAAAAAGGCCATCGGAGCAACCGCTCCGCGCTTATGTTTACGTAATGCATTGATTTTACTGAGGAAGTGTCGCTCGTCAGGTCCGCGCATTCTTCATCCTGAAAGGCCATGCGGTGGCATCTAACCGGGCCGGACGGTAGCGTCCGCCCCGGTTTGCTGTGGTCAGTGACTGCCGGAATGCCCAAAACCGCCTGCGCCGCGTTGGGTTGCGTCGAATTCCTGTACCAGTTCGAAGTGCGCCTGCACCACCGGCACCAGCACCAGCTGCGCGATGCGCTCGCCGACGACGATGTTGAAGGCGGTCTGGCCGCGGTTCCAGCACGACACCATCAACTCGCCCTGGTAGTCCGAGTCGATCAGGCCGACCAGGTTGCCCAGCACGATGCCGTGCTTATGGCCGAGGCCCGAGCGCGGCAGAATCAGCGCCGCCAGGCCCGGGTCGCCGACATAGATCGACAGGCCGGTCGGAATCAGCAGGGTCTGGCCCGGCTCGAGGACGGTGTCTTCCTTGAGCATGGCGCGCAGGTCCAGGCCGGCGGAGCCCGGTGTGGCATAGGCCGGCAGGGGGAAGTCGGTGCCGATGCGGGGGTCGAGGATCTTGGCTTGCAAAGCGTGCATGTAAATTAAACCTGGTTCAGCCGTTGGGCGATAAAAGAGATCAGTTGGCGGGCAATCTTGCCCTTGCTGGTCTGGGCGAAAAGGGTGGCGTGCAGGTCGCGATCGATCACGCTGCAGGCGTTTTCCTCACTGTTGAAGCCGATGCTTGGGTTGGCGACATCATTGGCAACGATCAGGTCGAGGTTTTTGTCTTTCAATTTACGTGCGGCGTAGTCCAGCAGGTGCTCGGTCTCGGCGGCGAAACCGACGCTGAACGGACGGTCCGGGCGGCTGGCGATGGTGGCCAGGATGTCCGGGTTACGCACCATTTGCAGGAGCAGGCCGTCGCCGCTGGTAGGGTCTTTCTTGAGCTTTTGCGGGGCGACGACTTCCGGGCGGTAATCCGCAACCGCTGCCGAGGCGATAAACAGGTCGCAGGGAATGGCCGCCTCACAGGCCGCCAACATGTCCCGGGCGCTGACCACGTCGATCCGGGTGACGCGATCAGGGGTCGGCAAATGCACCGGGCCGGTGATGAGGGTCACGCGCGCGCCTGCCTCGACCGCTGCTTCAGCCAGGGCAAAGCCCATTTTTCCTGAGCTATGGTTGGTGATGTAGCGCACCGGGTCGATGTTTTCCTGGGTCGGGCCGGCGGTGATCAACACGTGCTTGCCAGTCAGGGCCAGGTGCTGGAAGCACTCGGCGGCGCACAGTGCCAGGTCGGTGGCTTCGAGCATGCGGCCCATGCCGACGTCGCCGCAGGCCTGGCTGCCGGAGGCCGGGCCGAACACCTTGAGGCCACGGCTTTGCAGGAGCTGCGTATTGGCTTGGGTGGCCGGGTCGCGCCACATGGCCTGGTTCATGGCCGGGGCGATGGCGACAGTGGCGTCGGTGGCCAGGACCAGCGTGGTCAGCAAGTCATCGGCGATGCCTTGCGCCAGGCGGGCGATCAGGTCGGCGGTGGCCGGGGCGATCAGCACCAGGTCGGCCCATTTGGCCAGTTCGATATGGCCCATGGCGGCTTCGGCGGCCGGGTCCAGCAGGTCCAGGTGAACCGGGTGGCCGGACAGGGCCTGCATGGTCAGCGGGGTGATGAACTCACTGCCGCCGCGGGTCATGACCACACGCACTTCGGCGCCCTGGTCGAGAAGCCTGCGAACCAGCTCTGCGCTCTTGTAGGCGGCAATGCCGCCGCCGACGCCGAGAACGATGCGTTTCCGATACAGACGCTGCATTGGTTTGCCTTTCCAGTTCAGTGAAGCCAGTTCAGTGACGCCTGCGATGCCCCCTCCCCAGGTGAAATCGCATGCAAAAAAGAGGGCCTACGATAACACAGCGTCCGCCAGGCAACAGCGGCGCACATGCACAGGGAGGCGGGATGAGTATTCGTGATTGGCCGGTGGCCGAGCGGCCGCGGGAGAAGCTTTTGGAATGGGGGGCCGCAACGCTGTCCGACGCGGAACTGTTGGCTATCTTCCTGCGCACCGGCGTGGCCGGGCGGAGCGCGGTGGACCTGGCGCGGCATCTGTTGGCGCAGTTCGGTGGCTTGCGCCCGCTGCTGGAGGCCAGCCAGGTGCTGTTCAGCCAGCAGTTGGGGCTGGGGCCGGCGAAGTTTGCCCAGCTGCAGGCGGTACTGGAAATGTCCCGGCGCCACTTGGCCGAACAGCTGCGCAGTGACTCGGTGCTGGAAAGCCCGGTCGCTGTGCGGGACTACCTCAAGGCGCTGTTGCGCCATGAGCCTCACGAGATCTTCGGCTGCCTGTTTCTCGATTCAAAGCATCGGGTGCTGGGGTTCGAGGCGTTGTTCCAGGGCACCATCGACGCCACCGTGGTTTACCCGCGGCAAGTGGTCAAGCGCGCCCTGGCGTATAACGCGGCGGCGTTGATCCTGTGCCACAACCATCCCTCGGGGAGTGTGGAGCCGAGTGCGGCTGATCGAAAATTGACCAAAATCCTGCAAAAAGCCTTGGAAGTGGTGGATGTGCGGGTGCTGGATCACATCATCGTGGGCGATGGTGATCCATTGTCGATGGCGGAATACGGGTGGATGTAGGAGGGGCAGCAGTTGCAAGGTTGCAGCTGCAAGCCTCAAGGGGGCTTGCAGCTTGCAGCTCAGGGCTTGACGCTGACTTTCGAAAAGTCCTGCCGCCCAAACGGGCTCACCTGGTACCCCTCGACATTCTTGCGGATCAGGGCGAACGCCATCGGGTGCGCCAGCGGCAGCCACAGTGCCTGCTGTTGGATCTGCGCCTGCGCCTGTTGATACAGCTTGCTGCGCACCCCTTGCTCGCTAGTGGTCTTGCCGGCGCTGATGAGTTTGTCCAGGGCCGGGTCGCAATAGCGGGCGAAGTTGGTGCCGGATTTCACTGCCGCGCAGGAGAACTGCGGAGTCAGGAAGTTATCCGGGTCGCCGTTGTCGCCGGCCCAGCCCATGAACAGCAGGTCGTGTTCGCCGGCCTTGGCGCGGCGGATCAGCTCGCCCCATTCGATCACGCGGATCTCGGCCTGGATGCCGACCTCGGCCAGGTCCGCCTGCAACAGTTGCGCGCCGAGGTTGGGGTTGGGGTTCAGCAGGCTGCCGGTGGGGCGTGTCCAGATCGTGGTCTTGAAGCCGTCCTTGAGCCCGGCGCGCTCCAGCAGCAGCTTGGCCTTGGCGATGTCCTGTGGATAACCCGGCAACTCCTTGGCATAGCTCCAGGTGTTGGGCGGGTAGGGGCCGTTGGCGGCTTCGGCGGTGCCTTCGAACACGGCTTTGAGGTAGCTGTCCTTGTCGAAGGCCAGGTTGATCGCCTGGCGCACTTCGGGCTTGTCCAGCGGTGGGTGCTGGCTGTTGATCGCGACGAATGCAGTCATGAATGCTGCGGTTTTTTCTATTTTGAGTGCGGGATCTTTCTCGGCTTCGCCCACATCCAGGGGTTTGGGCGACAGTGCGATCTGGCATTCGTCGCGGTGCAGTTTCTGCAGGCGCACGTTCGCATCCGGGGTGATGGCGAAGATCAAGTTATCCACAGCCGGTTTGCCGGCGAAATAGTCCGGGTTGGCTTTGTAGCGCACCACGGCATCTTTCTGGAACCGCGTGAAGATGAACGGGCCGGTGCCGATGGGCTGGCTGTTGAGCTTCTCCGGGGTGCCGGCCTTGAGCAGCTTGTCGGCGTACTCGGCCGGGTAGATCGAGGCAAAACCCATGCTCAGCGCGGCGAGGAAGGTCGAGTCGGGGTGATCGAGGGTGAAGCGCACGGTCAGCGGGTCAAGGGCGTCGATCTTCTTGATCAGTGCCGGCAATTGCAGCGACTGGGCATGGGGGAAGCCGCTCTGGGCGATCTTGTGCCATGGGTTGGCCGGATCGAGCATGCGTTCGAAGCTGAAGCGGACATCCTCGGCGGTCAGGGTGCGGCTCGGGGTGAAATAGTCGGTGCGGTGGAATTTTACGTTGGGGTGCAACTGGAAGGTGTAGGTCAGGCCGTCCGGCGACACTTCCCAGCTGTCCGCCAGGCTTGGCACCAGCTTGCCGCTGACTGCGTCATAGTTCACCAGGCTGTTCATCAGCACGTCGGCCGAGGCGTTGGTGGTGGTCAGCGAGTTGTACTGCACTACGTCAAACCCTTCGGGACTGGCTTCGGTACACACGCTCAGATTGGTGGCCGCCAGGGCCTGCGACGCGATAAACAGAGGGGCTAGCAAAAGCGGTAGGGCAGCGAGGCGCATGTTCGGTTTCCTGTGCAGATCGAAGGCCCATCTGCGAGTGCAGTCTGGAAAAGTCCTACCGTAGTGGTCTGATTGATAAATGACTAGTCCATTTTTGCCTGTGCTTTTGGCTCAAATGCTGTTTTGATGGCGCCTCAGCGCGTTTCGCCTTGTACTTTTTGGTACTTGCGGGCGTTGTAAATCATTCTGTGCGACGAGCGGTCGGCTATTGCAGCGGCCCCTCCTGGCAACGGTTCGGCCATCTGTCGCCGAGATTTACGCCGGTAAAAACACACGGGCTGTTGTTGCACTTGGGTCTTTCTGGTATAAAGCAGCGCTCTTTTCTAGGGGCCCGGTTCCTTCGCTTGTAGGTGTAGCCGGTAAGACCCTAAAGAAACGCGGCGCCTGGCGCCAAATGACTGAGAGATTAAGCGGCCAACCCATGCCGGGTTGGGCATGTGGTTTTAGAGGGCTGAGGCATGTCGAGAGTCTGTCAAGTTACCGGTAAGGGTCCGGTGACTGGGAATAACATTTCCCACGCAAATAACAAAACCCGTCGTCGTTTCCTGCCGAACCTGCAGCATCACCGCTTCTGGGTTGAAGAAGAGAAACGTTTTGTGCGTCTGCGCGTATCTGCCAAAGGCATGCGCATTATCGACAAGCGTGGCATCACTGTCGTGCTGGCCGAAATCCGCGCCGCTGGCAAGATCTAAGGAGCTCTATCATGCGTGAATTGATTCGAATGATCTCTAGCGCCGGTACTGGTCACTTCTACACTACCGACAAGAACAAGCGTACTACCCCGGACAAGCTCGAAAAGAAAATGTTCGACCCGCGCGTTCGCAAGCACGTGATCTACAAAGAAGGCAAAATCAAGTAATTGATTTTCTTCCTTGTGAAAAAAAGCCCGTTTCTCACGATTCGGGCTTTTTTTTTGCGCAGAATTTGCTGATCAGGCCTTCTGTTCGAACACCACATAGATCTTGCGGCAGGGCTCGAGCACTTCCCAGGTGCCGCTGAAGCCGGCCGGGATAACGAAGCGGTCGCCGGCGCGCAAGGTCTTGGCGTTGCCCTCGGCATCGCGCAGTACGGAAACCCCCTGCACAATCTCGCAGTACTCATGTTCGGTGTAGTTGACCTTCCACTGCCCGACGTCGCCTTCCCAGACGCCGGCGCTCATCTGGCCGCACGGGCTGTTGTAGTGGTTGTAGATCGTTTGCTCGGGATTGCCCTTGAGGATTTTTTCCGGGGCAGGGAGGTAGCGATCGGGGGCGGTGTTGGCTTGGCTGAAGTCGACGATGTCCTGGATGCTCATGTGCGTGTCCCGTCTGGCCTGCGGTTGGAGAGCCCAAAGTCTATGTTTATTAAAATGAACATCGCAAGGGCGTTTACCGGCGTTATGTCAAATATATTGATACATCCCCAGCCGCTGGTTTAGGGTGGCAGTTGCCTTGAGCCGAACAACTGGCTGGCGGGGCAAGCATTCTTTGAGGCTGCCGGGGCACATCGCCTGGCCCTTGTATTCAATAAGAGGAGGACACTCGCATGACCACCCTGACCCGTGCCGACTGGGAGCAACGCGCCAAGGATCTGAAGATCGAAGGCCGCGCCTATATCAATGGCGAGTACACCGCCGCCGTTTCCGGCGACACGTTCGAATGCATCAGCCCCGTCGATGGCCGCCTGCTGACCAGCGTTGCCAGCTGTGACGTCGCCGACGCCCAGCGCGCCGTGGAAAATGCCCGCGCCACGTTCAACTCCGGTGTCTGGTCGCGCCTGGCGCCGGCCAAGCGCAAGGCCACCATGATCCGTTTCGCCGCGTTGCTCAAGGCCAATGCAGAAGAGCTGGCGCTGCTGGAAACCCTGGACATGGGCAAGCCGATCAGCGACGCCCTGAATATCGACGTACCCGGCGCGGCGAATGCCCTGAGCTGGAGCGGCGAGGCCATCGACAAGATTTATGATGAAGTCGCTTCCACCCCTCACGATCAGCTGGGTCTGGTGACCCGTGAGCCGGTCGGTGTGGTTGCCGCCATCGTGCCGTGGAATTTCCCGCTGATGATGGCTTGCTGGAAACTCGGGCCGGCGCTGTCGACCGGTAACTCCGTGATCCTCAAACCGTCTGAAAAATCCCCGCTGACCGCCATCCGCATCGCGGCGCTGGCCGTTGAGGCCGGTATTCCAAAAGGCGTGTTCAACGTGCTGCCGGGCTACGGCCACACCGTGGGTAACGCGCTCGCGCTGCACATGGATGTCGACACCCTGGTGTTCACCGGCTCCACCAAAATCGCCAAACAGCTGTTGATCCGCTCCGGCGAATCGAACATGAAACGTGTATGGCTGGAAGCGGGCGGCAAGAGCCCGAACATCGTGTTCGCCGATGCTCCGGATCTGCAAGCCGCCGCCGAATCCGCCGCCGGCGCGATTGCCTTCAACCAGGGCGAGGTCTGCACCGCCGGTTCGCGTCTGCTGGTGGAGCGTTCCATCAAGGATAAATTCCTACCGCTGGTGATCGCCGCGCTGAAGGGCTGGAAGCCAGGCAACCCGCTGGACCCGGCCACGAACGTCGGCGCGCTGGTAGACACTCAACAGATGAACACCGTGCTGTCCTACATCGAAGCCGGTCATGCCGACGGTGCCAAGCTGGTGGCGGGCGGCAAGCGCACGCTGGAAGAGACCGGTGGCACTTACGTCGAGCCGACGATTTTCGACGGAGTGACCAACGCGATGAAGATCGCCCGCGAAGAAATCTTCGGCCCGGTCCTCTCGGTGCTCACTTTCGACAGCGCCGAAGAAGCCATCGCCATCGCCAACGACACCCAATACGGCCTGGCCGCGGCGGTGTGGACGGCGGATATTTCCAAGGCGCACCTCACCGCCAAAGCGCTGCGCGCCGGTAGCGTGTGGGTCAACCAGTACGACGGCGGTGACATGACCGCGCCGTTTGGTGGCTTCAAGCAGTCGGGCAACGGTCGCGACAAGTCGCTGCATGCGTTCGACAAGTACACCGAGCTGAAGGCGACCTGGATCAAGCTCTAAGCAACACCGCAGGTCCCCTGTAGGAGCGAGCTTGCTCGCGAAGAACTCAAAGACACCGCGTTCAACCAGACAGCACGCGTTATCGTTGGCGTTCTTCGCGAGCAAGCGCGCTCCTACAGTTCGTTTACAGCCCTGAAAAAACTATCCACAGGAGCGTGGAAATGCGTTGGGCGACTTATTTCGCCGTGCTGGCCTCGGTGCTCAGCGTTGGTCTGGCGTTGGGTGTCAGCATGCCGCTGGTGTCCCTGCGCCTGGAAGGCTGGGGCTACGGCAGCTTCGCCATTGGAGTGATGGCTGCGATGCCGGCCTTCGGCGTGCTGTTGGGGGCGAAGGTTTCCAGTCGGCTGGCGTCCTGGCTGGGCACTGCGCGTCTGATGCGCCTGTGCCTGTGGGCGGGGGCGGTGTCCATCGGCCTGTTGGCGATCCTGCCGAGCTACCCGGTGTGGCTGGTGCTGCGGCTGATGATCGGGGTGATCCTGACCATCGTGTTCATTCTTGGCGAAAGCTGGATCAACCAGTTGGTGGTGGAGCAATGGCGCGGCCGGCTGGTGGCGCTGTATGGCTGCACCTATGCGCTGAGCCAGCTGTCGGGGCCGCTGCTGTTGGGCGTGCTGGGCACCGATCATGACTATGGGTTCTGGGTGGGCGTGGGCCTGTTGACGCTGGCGCCGTTGCTGTTGCTGGGGCGTTCCGGGGCGCCGACCGCCGAGTCCTTCAGCGTGACGTTTGCCGAGCTGTGGCGCTTCTGTCGGAGCCTGCCGGCGATTGCCTGGGCGGTGGCGTTATTCGCGGCGTTCGAGGCGATGATCCTGACGCTGCTGCCGGTGTATTGCTTGCAGCAAGGCTTCACGGCCGAGATCGCCCTGGCGATGGTCAGCACGGTGGTGGTGGGCGATGCGTTGCTGCAGCTGCCCATCGGTGCGCTGGCCGACTACCTGCCGCGGCGCACGCTGTTCTTGAGCTGCGCGCTGCTGTTGCTGGGGGCGAGCCTGGCGGTCCCGTTGTTGATGCACACGCTGCTGATCTGGCCGGTGTGGGTGCTGTTCGGCGCGAGTGCCGGCGGTTTGTTCACCTTGTCGTTGATCCTGATCGGCGAGCGTTACCGCGACGATGCGCTGGTGCGCGCCAATGCCCACGTGGCGCAGCTCTGGGGCATCGGTTGCCTGATCGGGCCGCTGGTGGCCGGTGCGGGCAGCCAGTGGATCAGCGGGCATGCATTGCCGTGGCTGATGGCGGCCGGGGCGCTGGGGTTGGTGGTGCTGTTGTTGCGTCAGGGGGCGTTTGGCGCCGCGCAGCCCGCTTAGGCGCGAGGGGATGAAGGCGTTAGCGATGACGGGTACGGTCTGGTTAAGTGCGGTGTTCTTGCGATCTTCGCGAGCAAGCTCGCTCCTACAGCATGCGCTCCAGGCCGACGGAGGTGGCGAACCAGGCATTGAAGTGGCGCCACCAGCTGCCCGGCTCGCGGGTCAGGGTGTGCGGTTGCCCGTTATCTTCGGTGGTCCACACCACCTGGCCATCCTGTAATTTCGCCTCGTAGCTCAATGCTGGCGCCATGCCTTGCAGCGCCAGATTGCGCAGGTGCTCGGCCAGCTCAGGGCTGTCCACCAGCACGCCGACTTCGGTATTCCACAGCACCGAACGCGGGTCGAAGTTGAACGAGCCGATAAACGATTTCTGCCGATCAAAAATCATCGCCTTGCTGTGCAGGCTGGAATCCGAGCCGAGGAACAGGCCGCGACGAAACAGGTGGGGGCCGCTGCCTGTGCGGGGTGCGCCGGGTTGGCGGCGCAACTCATAGAGTTTCACGCCGTGCTCCAGCAGCGCCTTGCGATAGGGCGCGTAGCCGCCGTGTACGGCCGGCACGTCGGTGGCTTCGAGGGAGTTGGTCAGCAGGCTCACCGAGACGCCCGCGTCCGCGCGACCGGTCAGGTACACCAGGCCCGGCTGCCCCGGCACGAAATACGCCGAAATCATCATCAACTCATGGTTGACGCCTTCGAGCTCCGGTTCCAATTGGGTGGTCAGCAGCAGGCGCGGGTCCGGATCATTCTTGGCGAGTACCTTGCTCGGGGCGTCCCACAACGCCTGGTTCCAGGCCCAGATCAGCTCGCGCCGCCAGATGTCCAGGCGCGGTTCGGTCTTGTAGGTGCGCAGGCGGTTGTACAAGGCGTGGTTCTGTTGGCACGACTGGGCCAGGGATTCTTCCAGGCGCAGGCGTGCGCTGGCCAGGTCGCCTTTGGACGGCAGGTTGGAGATGAATTCATTGATGGGCTTGCTCAGGGCGCTGTTCCAATACTGGTCGAAACTGTGGCCGAGTTGCTCGGCCACCGGGCCCACGCTGAGCATGTCGATGTCGGTGAAATTAAGGTTGGGTTCGGCGTCGAAATATTCGTCGCCCAGGTTGCGCCCGCCGACGATGGCCGCGCTGTTGTCCGCCAGCCACAGTTTGTTGTGCATGCGTCGATGTTGCAGCGACAGGTTGAGCAGGCGCCCCATGGCGCGCGTCACGCCGGTGCTGCGCCCCAGGTGCAGCGGGTTGAACAGGCGAATCTGGATGTTGGGATGGGCGGCGAGGGTGGCGATGACCTGATCGAGGCCGTCGCTGGTGGTGTCGTCCAGCAGGATACGCACACGCACGCCACGGTCGGCGGCCTTGAGCAGTTCATCCACGAGCAGGCGGGTGCTGATGCCGTCGTGGACGATGTAGTACTGCAGGTCGAGGCTGGTCTGGGCGTTGCGGATCAGTTCGGCGCGGGCCATGAACGCCTCGCTGCTGTTGGGCAGCAGGCGAAAGCCGGAGCGGCCCTGATGCGGCGCGGCCTGGGCCTGGATCGAACGGCCGAACGACGACTGCGTCGCCGGCAGGGCATCGCTGGGGATGCGCGGCACATTCACCGTGGCGCAGCCGCCCAGGGCCAGGGCGCCCAACAGGAAAAACGCTAAAAGCCGTCGAGTCATCAAGGGCACCGTTTCCAGATCAGGGCGGTTGTCGACATAGGACGGCTATTTTCCCGGAAAGGTCAGTCGGCGGCCTCGGCCAGCATCTTGCTCGCGACGGCGCCGACTTTGCGCACCGCCTCTTCAATCTGCGGCGTAGGTTTGGCAGCGTAGTTCATGCGCAGGCAATTCCTGTACTTGCCGGACGCGGAAAAGATACTGCCCACGGCGATTTGTACGCCTTGTTCCACCAACACCCGGTTGAGCTTGAGGGTGTCGAAACCTTCCGGCAGCTCGATCCACAGCATGAAGCTGCCTTGAGGTCGGCTGGCGCGGGTGCCGGCGGGGAAATAACGGCTGACCCAGTCGAGCATCATGTCGCGATTACGTTGGTATTGAGTACGCATCCGCCGCAAATGCGGTTCGAAATGGCCGCCCTTGAGAAATTCGGCGATGGCGATCTGCGGCTGGATCGCAGTGGAGCCGGTGCTGATGTATTTCATGTGCAACACCCGCTCCAGGTAGCGGCCCGGCGCGACCCAGCCAATCCGCAGGCCTGGCGCCAGGGTTTTCGAGAACGAGCTGCAGAGCAATACGCGGCCATCTTCGTCGAAGGATTTGATGGTGCGTGGGCGCGGGTAGCTGTAGGCCAGTTCGCCATACACATCGTCTTCGATGATTGCCACGTCAAAGCGCTGGGCCAGGGTCAACAGCGCCCGCTTGCGTGCCTCCGGCATGATGTAGCCCAAAGGATTGTTGCAGTTGGGGGTCAGTTGAATGACTTTGATCGGCCACTGTTCCAGAGCCAGTTCCAGGGCTTCGAGGCTGATGCCGGTGAGCGGGTCCGTGGGGATTTCCAGGGCTTTCATGCCCAGGCCCTTGAGGGTCTGCATGGCGCCGTGGAAGCTCGGCGAGTCCACCGCAACGATATCCCCCGGCTCGCAGATGGAGCGGATGCTGGCAGACAGCGCTTCATGGCAGCCGGTGGTGATCACGATGTCTTCGGCGGTCAACTGGCAGCCGGAATCCAATGACAGTCGGGCGATTTGTTCGCGCAACTCCATACAGCCGAGGATATTGTCGTAATACAACCCAGGCAGGTCCTGGCGCCGGCTGACGCGGGCCAGGCTGCGCAGCAGCGGCTTGAGGGTGGGCGACAACACATCCGGCATGCCGCGGCCCAGCTGTACGACATCTTTGCGCGGCACCGCGCGGATCAACTCGAGCACTTGGTCCCACTGGGAAATTTCCACCGGGCGCTGGGCCGGGCGGCCGACTTCGGGCAAGGCCGGCAGCTCACGGCCGACGGGCACGAAGTAACCGGACTTGGGTTTCGGCATCGCCAGGCCGTTGTCTTCCAGCATGCGATACGCTTGCTGCACGGTGCTCAAACTGACCCCGTGCTCGACACTCAAGGCCCTTACGGAAGGCAGCCGATCGCCGGGGCGGTAGAAGCCCTGTTCGATGCGGGTGCCCAGCAACTCGGCGAGGTTGACGTAAAGGGTCACGGTGATCACTCCCAGGGGACCAGTACAGATCCAGGGAAAATACAGGATTCAGCCGCTCGAGGGCAGTATCTGTATGGATCTAATAAAATTTGGTTGAATCTGTAATGGTTTTGTCCACTCGCTCATTCTAGTCACTCATGGCAACCAGCAAATGAGGACGACAAAATGAACGGCATGAGCGATGTGCGGCTGACGTTACACGGCCAGGAACTGGAAGCGGGGCAGGCGCGGGCGATGTCGGCCCCGACCCGCAACCGCTGGAGCCTGTTCTGGCACCGTCGCCACACGCGCAAGGTGCTGCTGGAGCTGACTGCCGAGCAACTGCGGGATATCGGGTTGACCGCCGAGCAGGCGCGCCAGGAAGGCTTGAAGCCGTTCTGGCGCAGTTGAGTCACACCAGTTCTTTCAACCGGTGCCAGAGCATCCCCAGCGCCAACAGCGGCGAGCGCAAGTGCTTGCCGCCGGGGAAGGTGATGTGCGGCACCTGGGCGAACAGATCGAAACGTCCCTGCTGCTGGCCGCTGATGGCTTCGCCCAGCAGCTTGCCCGCCAGGTGTGTCGCGTTGAGGCCATGACCGGCGTAGGCCTGGGCGTAATACACGTTGGGTTGATCCGCCAATCGGCCGATCTGCGGCAAGCGGTTGGCACCGATGCCGATCATGCCGCCCCATTGATAGTCGATCTTCACGTCGGCCAGTTGGGGGAACACCTGCACCATCTTCGGCCGCATGTAGGCGCCGATGTCCTTGGGGTCGCGTCCGGAATAGTGGCAGGCGCCGCCGAACAGCAGACGACGGTCGGCAGACAGTCGGAAGTAGTCCACCGTCACCCGCTGATCACACACCGCCATGTTTTGCGGCAGCAATTGGGCCGCCTGGGCGGCGCTTAACGGCTCGGTGGCGATGATATAGCTGCCGGCCGGCAACACTTTGCCGCTCAGCAGTGGGTTGAGCCCCTTCAGATAGGCGTTGCAGGCCAGTACCAGGGTCTTGGCGCGCACATTGCCGCGGGCGGTGTGTACGTTGACCTCGGGGCCGTAGTCGATGCGCGTCACTTCGGAGTGTTCGAACAGTTGCACGCCGAGTTTTTGGGCGGCAGCTGCCTCGCCGAGGGCCAGGTTCAGCGGGTGCAGATGGCCCGAGCCCATGTCGATCATGCCGCCCACGTAGCGCTCGGAACCGATCACGCTGCCCATTTCGCTGGCTTGCAGCAGGCGTACTTCGTGGCGATAGCCCAGGCTGCGCAATTCTTCGGCGTCTTCGGCGAGGCCGAGCAGGTCGCGGGGTTTGTTGGCCAGGTCGCAGTAGCCCCAGGTCAGGTCGCAGGCGATCTGGAAACGCTCGACGCGCTCGCGCACGATTTCTACCGCCTCCAGGCCCATCAGTTTCATCTGGCGCACGCCGTCGGCGCCGATCACGTTGGTGAATTGCTCCAGGCCATGGCCGACGCCGCGGATCAACTGGCCGCCATTGCGCCCGCTGGCGCCCCAGGCGATCTTGCGCGCTTCCAGCAGCACCACGCTGAACCCGCGTTCGGCCAGTTCCAGCGCGGTGTTGAGCCCGGAAAAACCGCCGCCGATCACGCACACGTCGGCCACTGTTTCGCCGGCCAACGCCGGATAGTCGGGTTGCGGCAGGCTGCTGGCGGCGTAGTAGGAAGCGGTGTGCCGGGCGCTGGCAGTCATGGGAACATCCCCGTTTGGAAAATTTGACGCAGGATACAGCGGTCGGACGAAGCTGTCTCACCGCGGGGTTTTGCGGCAGAATCCACGCCTATTCGCCGTTCGGTACGTGTTTCGATGAGTTGCAACAGTCAGAAAATCAGCGCATTGCGCCGACAGATCCCCTCGTTCGAGTGCGTCCCCGGTTGCCACGATTGCTGTGGGCCGGTGACGACTTCCCCCGAAGAAATGTCGCGCCTGCCGCGTAAGACCGCTGCCGAACAGGAAGCTGCCATGGACGAGTTGAACTGCGTACACCTGGGGCCCAATGGCTGCACGGTGTATGACGAGCGCCCGCTGATCTGTAGGCTTTTCGGCACCACAAAGACCTTGCCGTGCCCCAATGGACGGCGGCCGGTGGAGCTGATTCACCCGCGGGTGGAGAAGCAGATCCACGAATACATGGCGAGTACCCGGCAGGTGCTGGTCTAAATGTGGGAGTAAGCAAGCCCCCTCCCACATTGACCCGGTTGTGTCAGTCAGTCGGGGATGGGCAGATTGAGGCTCTCTTTCACCTCTTCCATCACGATATAGCTCTTGGACTCCCGCACATGGGGCAGTTTGAGCAGGATGTCGCCGAGCAGTTTGCGGTACGAGGCCATCTCGGAGATCCGCGCTTTCACCAGGTAGTCGAAGTCCCCCGAGACCAAGTGGCACTCCAGCACATGGGGCAATTTCAGCACGGCGCGGCGGAATTCTTCGAAGGTGTCGCCGGATTTGTAGTCGAGGCTGATCTCGACAAATACCAGCAAACTCGCCTTCAAATGCTGGGGGTTGAGGCGTGCGTTGTAGCCCATGATGATCCCTTCACGCTCAAGGCGGCGCACGCGCTCGGTGCAGGGGGTGGTCGACAGTCCGACCTTTTCCCCCAGCTCCGTGAACGAAATGCGCCCGTCGGCTTGTAGGATGCGCAAGATGTTCCGGTCGATCTTGTCCAGCTCCCGTTTGGTCTGGGTGTTGGTACGCATAGGGGATACGCCTCTGTGAAAAGGGTTGTTGCCAAGAATTGTCGCCAAATATAGGCATTTATATAGTGAAATGCACTGGTGATTGCTTTTTATACTGCTCACATCATTGCTCGAACAACACACGTCGGCGGTCAAGCCGCGATGAGGATATAAAAATGCGCGTTCTGGTCTTGGGTAGCGGCGTCATTGGTGTGACCAGTGCCTACTATTTGGCGCGAGCCGGTTTTGAGGTGGTCGTGGTCGACCGCCAGCCAGCCGCGGCCATGGAAACCAGTTTCGCCAACGCCGGCCAGGTCTCTCCAGGCTACGCCTCGCCATGGGCCGCGCCGGGTGTGCCGCTCAAGGCCATCAAGTGGCTGCTGCAACGCCACGCGCCGCTGGCGATCAAGGCCACCGCCGATATCAATCAATACCTGTGGATGGCGCAGATGCTGCGCAACTGCACCGCCAGTCGGTATGCGGTGAACAAGGAGCGCATGGTCCGCCTGTCCGAGTACAGCCGCGATTGCCTCGACGAACTGCGCGCTGAAACCGGCATTGCCTACGAAGGCCGCAGCCTCGGTACGACCCAACTGTTCCGCACCCAGGCCCAGCTCGATGGTGCTGCCAAAGATATCGCCGTGTTGAAAGAGTCCGGCGTGCCGTTCGAATTGCTCGACCGTGCCGGCATCGCCCGCGTCGAACCGGCCCTGGCCAGCGTCACCGACATCCTCGCCGGTGCCCTGCGCCTGCCGAACGACCAGACCGGCGACTGCCAGATGTTCACCACGCGCCTGGCCGACATGTGCAAGCAGTTGGGCGTGGAATTCCGTTTCGAACAGGACATCCAGCGCCTCGACCACGCCGGTGATCGCATCAACGGTGTGTGGATCGACGGCAAGCTGGAAACCGCCGACCGCTACGTCCTGGCCCTCGGCAGTTATTCGCCGCAGTTGCTCAAGCCGCTGGGGATCAAGGCGCCGGTGTACCCGCTCAAGGGCTACTCGCTGACCGTGCCGATCACCAACCCGGCGATGGCGCCGACGTCGACCATTCTCGACGAGACCTACAAGGTCGCGATCACCCGTTTCGACAACCGCATCCGTGTCGGCGGCATGGCTGAAATCGCCGGTTTTGACCTGTCGCTGAACCCACGTCGGCGCGAAACCCTGGAGATGATCGTCAACGACCTTTATCCTCAGGGCGGCAATCTGACCGAAGCAATCTTTTGGACCGGCCTGCGTCCGACCACCCCGGACGGTACGCCGATTGTCGGTGCCACCCCGTTCAAGAATCTGTTCCTGAACACCGGCCACGGCACCCTCGGTTGGACCATGGCGTGCGGCTCCGGTCGTTTGCTGGCTGACCTGATGGCCAAGAAAACGCCGCAGATCAGTGCCGAAGGCCTCGATATTTCCCGTTATGGCAACCACCAGGAGTCTGCAAAACATGTCAATCCAGCGCCAGCTCACCAATGAGCGCATGAGCCAGATCGTTGCCCACGGCGGCACCGTGTACCTGGCAGGGCAAGTCGGCGACGACCTGAGTGCCGGGATTGAACAGCAGACCCGTGAAACCCTGGCCAATATCGAGCGCTTGCTGGACTTGGCCGGCACTGACAAAAGCAAGCTGCTGTCGGTGACGATCTACCTCAAAGACATCGACGCCGACTTCGCCGGCATGAACGCGGTGTGGGACGCATGGCTGCCCAAAGGCGTCGCCCCGGCCCGCGCCACGGTTGAAGCGAAACTGTGCGAGCCGCAAATCCTGGTGGAGCTGTCCGTCGTGGCCGCCCTGCCTTAAGCAACGATCCCTCTCCCGGTACCGATGCGGTTGGTCGGTGCCGGTTTTTTTTCACTCTGCCGCCTAGAAGCCTGCCGCCATGCGTCCTGCCCGTGCCCTGATCGACCTCCAAGCCCTGCGCCACAATTACCAATTGGCCCGTGAAGTCACGGGGGCCAAGGCCCTCGCCGTGATCAAGGCCGATGCCTACGGCCATGGTGCGGTGCGCGTGGCCCAGGCGCTGGAAGCCGAGGCCGATGGTTTTGCCGTGGCCTGTATCGAGGAAGCACTGGAGCTGCGGGCTGCCGGTATCCGCGCGCCGGTATTGCTGCTGGAAGGGTTTTTCGAAGCCGACGAGTTGCCGCTGATCGCCGAGCATGATTTCTGGTGCGTGGTGCATTCGCTGTGGCAACTGGAGGCCATCGAGCAGGCGGCCTTGCGCAAGCCCCTCACCGTGTGGCTCAAACTGGACTCGGGCATGCACCGCGTCGGCCTGCATCCCAAGGACTACCACGAGGCGTACCAGCGCCTGCTCGCCAGCGGTAAGGTGGCGAAGATCGTATTGATGAGCCACTTCGCCCGCGCCGATGAGCTCGATTGCGTGCGCAGCAATGAACAAGTGGCGGTGTTCGAAGCGGCGCGCCAGGGGCTGTCGGCCGAGGTCAGCCTGCGCAATTCGCCGGCGGTGATGGGCTGGCCGAAGGTGCCCAGCGACTGGGTACGCCCCGGCATCATGCTGTACGGTACGACGCCGTTTGGTGAAGACCAGGCCATCGCCGCGCGCTTGCAGCCGGTAATGACCCTGGAATCGAAAGTCATCTGCGTGCGCGAACTGCCGGCCGGCGAGCCGGTGGGCTACGGTGCCAAATTCATCACGCCGAAACCGATGCGGATCGGCGTGGTTGCCATGGGCTATGCCGACGGTTATCCACGTCACGCCCCCACCGGCACGCCGGTGCTGGTGGTGGGGCAGCGCAGCCAGTTGCTCGGCCGGGTGTCCATGGACATGCTGTGCGTCGACCTCACCGACGTGCCCCAGGCCGGCCTCGGTTCCACCGTGGAGCTGTGGGGCAAGAACATCCTCGCCAGTGACGTCGCGGCCGCCGCCGAGACCATCCCCTACCAGATCTTCTGCAACCTGCGCCGCGTGCCAAGGCTCTATTCCGGGGCTTGATCGGCCTCTACGAACGGTGCTGGGGAGGATTTAGGCCCAAGTGTTGTAAATACTGAACGCTGTCGCCATGATAACGCTCAATTACAACAAAGCCTGAATCCTAGGAGGCTCCCGCATTGGACGTCGGCGAACGACTGCAATCCATCCGTAAACTGAAGGGTCTTTCCCAGCGCGAGCTCGCCAAGCGTGCGGGTGTCACCAACAGCACCATTTCGATGATCGAAAAAAACAGTGTCAGCCCTTCCATCAGTTCCTTGCGCAAGGTGCTGGGCGGCATTCCCATGTCGATGGTCGAGTTCTTTTCCGAGGAAATCCTCCAGGAAATACCGACCCAGGTCGTCTATAAAGCCAACGAGCTGATTGATATCTCCGACGGCGCCGTCACCATGAAACTGGTGGGTCGCGCACATCCGAGCCGGGCGATCACGTTTCTCAACGAAATTTACCCGCCTGGCGCCGATACTGGCGAAGAAATGCTCACCCACGAAGGCGAAGAAACCGGGATTCTGGTGGAAGGTCGCCTGGAATTGGTCGTCGGTCTTGAAACTTTTGTGCTCGAAGCTGGCGATAGCTACTACTTTGAAAGCACCAAGCCCCATCGTTTTCGTAATCCGTTCGAGGTGCCGGCGCGACTAATCAGCGCAGCCACGCCCGCGAACTTTTGACAGAAGAGGCGTCCTGCCAGCATTGCAGAGACTCCCGCAGCGTATTCCGTGAGACTGAATCTCCCTTTGCTTAATAGGGTTGTTTCAGCCAGGCGGGCTAACCGTTATACTTTCGCCGCCTGCGAAACCGTGGCCGCAGGCGTGAATAGCCACCATTGAGGGTGAACGCGTGAACCTAATTATGAAAATGCTGGCTGCACCAGCAACCGTACTGGCCCTATGGGCTGTCAGCGCTCAAGCTGCGACCAATGATGACATTGCCAAGCGCTTGGAGCCTGTTGGCCAAGTGTGTGTGCAGGGGCAGGAGTGCAAGGGGATGGAAGTCGCCGCAACAGCGGGCGGCGGCGGCGGTGCGAAAACACCGGATGAGATCATTGCCAAGCACTGCAATGCATGCCACGGAACCGGCCTGTTGGGTGCTCCGAAAATCGGCGACACCGCCGCCTGGAAAGACCGCGCCGACCACCAGGGCGGCCTCGACGGCATCCTGGCCAAGGCGATCACGGGTATCAATGCCATGCCGCCAAAAGGCACCTGTGCTGATTGCACGGATGCTGATCTGAAAGGCGCGATCAAGAAGATGTCCGGGTTGTAATCCAGCGATCTTCGTCAAAAATGCCGCTTACGAGCGGCTTTTTTGTGCCTGCGATCGAGGGTTGAGGCTGTTCTTTGCAACCAAGACGGGCCACTCTCTATCCAACCCCTAGTCATGAAATGTTCAGGAGGGTCGGATGGTGCAGTTATGTTCAATCGAGCAAGCCGTTGACGACGTACTCGCGCGCTTGCCGGCGCATATCCACATGGGCCTGCCCCTGGGCCTGGGCAAGCCCAATCTGTTCGTCAACGCGTTGTACCGACGTATCGCCAAGCTGCCGGAGCGGGCGCTGACGATCTATACCGCCTTGAGCCTGGGGCGCCCGGCGCTGGGCGATGGCTTGCAGAAGCGCTTCCTGGAACCGTTTACCGAGCGGGTGTTTGGCGATTATCCCGAGCTGGATTATCTCGCCGATCTGCACAAGGACAGCCTGCCGGCGAATATCCACGTCCAGCAATTTTTCATGCAGCCCGGTAGCCTGCTTCACAGCCAATCCGCGCAACAGGACTACGTCAGCAGCAACTACAGCCATGCCGCGCGCGATATCTACGCCGCCGGCCTGAACCTGGTGGCGCAGTTGGTGGCCAGCAGCGCCGAGCACCCCGACCGGCTGAGCCTGAGCTGCAACCCCGATGTCACCCTCGACCTGCTGCCGATGATCGCCAAGCGTCGCGCCGCCGGGGAAACCGTGCTGATGGTCGGCCAGGTCCACACCGATTTGCCCTACATGCCCGGGGATTCGGAGTTGGGCATGGATGCGTTCGACTACCTGCTCGATGAAAAGGACAGCAGCACGCTGTTCTCCACACCGAATATGCCGGTGGGTTTCCAGGACCACTTTATCGGCCTGCATGCCAGCACCCTGGTGCGCGATGGCGGCACCTTGCAGATCGGTATCGGTTCGATGGGCGATGCGCTGACCGCCGCCTTGCTTGCGCGCCAGGCCGATAACGAAGCCTATCGGCTGCTGCTGACCGACCTCGATGTGTACCGCTGGGCGGCGCTGATCAGCCGTGAAGGGGGCGTCGAGCCGTTTGCCAAAGGCCTTTATGGTTGCAGCGAAATGTTCGTCAACGGCCTGCTGGTGCTGGCGGATGCGGGGATTGTGCGGCGCAAGGTCTACCCGGATGTGGCGACGCAGGAACAGGCAAATGCCGGCCTGCTCGATGATGCGGCCCAGCCCGACGGCATTTCGATCCATGGCGGTTTTTTCGTTGGCCCGCGTAGTTTTTACCAACGCTTGCAGGACATGACCCTCGCCAAGCGTCAGGCGTTCAACATGACGCGCATCAGCTACATCAACGAGCTGTACGGGCAGGAAGAACTCAAGCGTTTGCAGCGTCTGGATGCGCGGTTCATCAACAGTGCGATCGTGGTGACCTTGCTCGGCGCCGGGGTTGCCGACCAACTGGAAGGTGGCCGCGTGCTCAGTGGCGTGGGCGGGCAGTACAACTTTGTTGCCCAGGCCCACGCGCTGGAAGGTGCGCGCGCGATCCTGATGTTGCGCAGCTGGCGCGAAGCGGCGGGGGAGGTCAGTTCCAATATCGTGTGGGAGTACGGCCATTGCACGATCCCACGGCACCTGCGGGACATTGTCATCACCGAATACGGAATTGCCGACTTGCGCGGTCAGACCGATTCCAAGGTAATTGAGGCGTTGCTCAACATCACCGACTCCAGGTTCCAGGGCGACTTGATCGAGCAGGCGCAAGAGGCCGGCAAACTACCCCGGGATTTCCAGCTGGACCCGCGCTTTACCGACAACACTCCGCAGCGGCTCCAGAGCCTTCAGGCCCGGCATCGCCGGTTGTTTCCGGAGTATCCGCTGGGCACCGACTTCACGGATGTCGAACGGGACCTGTTGCGGGGGTTGAACTGGCTCAAGAGCAAATTCAAGCTGAGCGAGATTTTTGACCTGGGCAAGGCGGCGCTGGATGCACCGGAGCCGGAGGCGTTTCCCGAGCATCTGAAGCGGATGGGGTTGGACCAGCCGGAAGGGCTCAAAGAGGACGTGTATCAGCGGCTATTGCTCGCCGGCCTCCAGGCCACCGCGCACTAAATGTAGGAGGGGGCTTGCCCCCGATAGCGGTGTATCAGTCACACAAATGTGTTGGCTGAGCCACTGCTATCGGGGGCAAGTCGAATCGTCGCACCGCCCCTCCCACATGTTTAACCGGGTTCCGTCAGCGATTACTCGATGAAGGTGACGACACCACCGCTCAGCGACTTCACGCGCGCCAGCGACTCAACCCGATAACCCTGCGCATCCAGCTCGGCCCGCCCGCCCTGGAACGACTTCTCGATCACGATCCCCAGGCCGGCAACGGTGGCACCGGCCTGCTTGATGATCGAGATCAGCGCCTGGGACGCCTTCCCGTTGGCCAGGAAGTCATCGATGATCAGCACGCGGTCGCTGCTGGTCAGGTGGCGCGGCGAGATCGCTACGGTGCTTTCGACTTTCTTGGTGAAGGAATACACCGTTGCCGACAGCAGGTTTTCGGTCAGGGTCAGGGACTGTTGCTTACGGGCGAAGATCACCGGCACGCCGAGGTTCAGGCCGGTCATGATTGCCGGGGCGATCCCCGAGGCTTCGATGGTGACGATCTTGGTGATCCCCGAATCCTTGAACAGCGCGGCGAATTCGTCGCCGATCAGTTTCATCAGTGCCGGGTCGATCTGATGGTTCAGAAAGGCGTCGACTTTGAGTACCTGATCGGAAAGCACGACGCCTTCTTCGCGAATTTTCTTGTGCAGTGCTTCCACGGAACGCTTCCTCTAATGGCGCACGGTGCGCCGAAAGTAGATTAAAAAATAGTCGATTCTAGCGCTTTAACATCGCGCGAATATCCGCCAGGGCGGTGTTGCCGCGAACGGCCTTGACCTCGGTCGGGGTGTCGTCGTTGCCTTCCCAGGCCAGGTCGTCCGGCGGCAGTTCGTCGAGGAACCGGCTGGGGGCGCAATCGATGATTTCGCCGTATTGCTTGCGCTTGGCGGCAAAGGTGAAGGCCAATGTCTGGCGCGCGCGGGTAATGCCCACGTAGGCCAGGCGCCGTTCTTCTTCGATGGTGTCGGCTTCGATGCTGGAGCGGTGCGGGAGGATTTCCTCTTCCATGCCCATGATGAACACGTAGGGAAATTCCAGGCCCTTGGACGCATGCAAGGTCATCATCTGTACACCTTCGGCGCCGTCTTCCTCTTCTTGCTGGCGCTCGAGCATGTCGCGCAGCACCAGCTTGCCGATGGCGTCTTCGACGGTCATTTCGCCGTCTTCGTCTTTTTCCAGGGTGTTCTTCAACGCTTCGATCAGGAACCAGACGTTGCCCATGCGGTAATCCGCGGCCTTGTCACTGGAACTGTTGGTGCGCAGCCAGTTTTCATAGTCGATGTCCATGACCATGCTGCGCAGGGCGCTGATCGGGTCTTCGCCGGCGCATTGCTCGCGCACTTTGTCCATGAAGCGCTTGAAGCGCGACAGGCGATCGGTGAAGCGCGTGTCCAGGTGTTCGCCCAGGCCGATTTCGTCGGTGGCGGCGTACATCGAGATCTTGCGTTCGGTGGCGTAGTTGCCGAGTTTTTCCAGGGTGGTCGAGCCGATTTCCCGACGCGGTACGTTGATCACACGCAAGAAGGCGTTGTCGTCGTCCGGGTTGACGATCAGGCGGAAGTAGGCCATCAGGTCTTTGACTTCCTGGCGTCCGAAAAAGCTGTTGCCTCCGGACAGACGATACGGCACCTGATGGTGCTGCAGTTTCAGCTCGATCAGCTTGGCCTGGTAGTTGCCGCGATAGAGGATCGCGAAGTCGCTGTAGGGCCGGTCGGTGCGCAAGTGCAGGCTGAGGATTTCCACGGCCACGCGCTCGGCTTCGGCGTCTTCGTTGCGGCAGCGGATCACGCGGATCTCGTCGCCATGGCCCATCTCGCTCCACAGTTGTTTTTCAAACTCGTGGGGGTTGTTCGAGATCAGCACGTTGGCGCAGCGCAGGATGCGGCTGGTGGAGCGGTAGTTCTGTTCCAGCATCACCACTTTCAGGGACGGATAGTCGTCCTTGAGCAGCATCAGGTTTTCCGGGCGGGCGCCGCGCCAGGCGTAGATCGACTGGTCGTCGTCGCCCACCACGGTGAACTGGTTGCGCTTGCCGATCAGCAACTTCACCAGCAGGTATTGGCTGGCGTTGGTGTCCTGGTATTCGTCCACCAGCAGGTAACGTACCTTGTTCTGCCACTTCTCGAGGATGTCGGCGTGTTCCTGGAACAGCTTCACCGGCAGCAGGATCAGGTCGTCGAAGTCCACCGCGTTGAACGCCTTGAGCGTGCGCTGGTAGTGGGTGTAGACGATGGCGGCGGTCTGTTCCTTGGGGTTGCGCGCGTTTTCCAGGGCTTCGGGCGGCAGGACCAGGTCGTTTTTCCAGGCGCCGATCATGTTCTTGATCTCGTCGACGCCGTCGTCGCCCGCGTATTCCTTCTGCATGATGTCGGTCATCAGGGCTTTGACGTCGGTCTCGTCGAAGATCGAGAAACCCGGCTTGTAGCCCAGCCGCGCATGCTCCTTGCGGATGATGTTCAGCCCCAGGTTGTGGAACGTACACACCGTGAGGCCGCGGCCTTCGCCACCCTTGAGCAGGGTGCCGACCCGCTCTTTCATTTCCCGCGCCGCCTTATTGGTAAAGGTCATGGCGACGATGTACTGGGCGCGGATGCCGCAGTTCTGGATCAGGTGCGCGATCTTGCGGGTGATCACGCTGGTCTTGCCGGAGCCAGCACCGGCGAGCACCAATAGAGGGCCGCCGACGTAGTTCACGGCTTCTTGCTGCCGGGGATTGAGTCGGGACATACAGAGTTCAGGGAGTCGTTGTTCAAAAGGGCGGGCATTTTAACAGGCTGGTGAGATTCTGCTGCCTTGGATCGACGGTGTGACGTACCACTCGATCTAAATTTGCCGCTTTTGCTACTTTGCCGCAGGATGTGGGGGTATTTGCGACTTTTGTGCGTACTGCTCGTATTTGATAACTTTTATCATTTGTGAATGCTCGACCTGACGTCATAATACTTGCCGCCAACGAAATCTTGCAGAGTCTAGGGAGCTAGCTTGTCCACGCCTGTCGAACCCTTGCGTTTGCTGCTACTGGCCGATACGCCTGAGTGGGCAGCATTGTTGCGCGAGTGCCTGGTGCCGATGGGCGACGGGGCTGTGCTGATCAGCGCGCCCAACTGGGACTCGGTGAGTCGTCTGTTCGATGACGACCACAGCGCCGTGCTGTTGACCACGCCCAACCTGCAACCCGGCCCAGGCCGTTGCAGCTTGCCGTGCGTGTTGTTGCTGGAACAGGAGCCGTTGGTGGCGCCCCTGGGAGTCAGTGACTGGCTGATCCGTCTTGCCATGGACGCCGACACCCTGCGCCGCTGCCTGCGCCATGTGCGCGAACGTGGCGTGCTGGAAAACACCTTGCAGCGCCTGGCCGAACAAGACCCGCTGACCGGTATCGCCAACCGCCAGGGCTTCCAGACCCTGTTGGCCGCACGCCTGGCAGACAACGAAGGGCGCGGCCTGGCCCTGGGCCACCTGGACCTCGACAACTTCCGCCACGCCAACGATGCCCTCGGCCACCAGGCCGGCGACCGGCTGATCCTGCAAGTGGTTTCGCGGCTCAAGAGCCAGCTCGAAGCCGGCGACCAACTGGCGCGCCTGGGCAGCGATGAGTTTGCCTTGCTGATCGACACCCGCCGCGCGCCCCAGCGTGCCGAATGGATGGCCGAGCGCATCACCGAAGCCATGGCCGAACCGTATTGGGTGGATGGCGAGAGCCTGCTGATCGGTTGCAGCCTGGGCGTCGCGCATGCCCGCGCGCGTGCCGGCGCCGACCCGTTGATGTGGCATGCCCATATCGCCATGCAGCAAGCCAAAAGCACCCAGGGCTGCACCTTTCATATCTTCAACGAACGCATCAACCGCAACGCCCGCAGCCTGGCCGACCTGGAAAGCGAATTGCGCCGCGCGCTGCGTCGCGACGAACTGGAACTGCATTACCAGCCGCGCCTCGACCTGGACGACGGCCATATCGTCGGCCTCGAAGCCCTGGTGCGCTGGCGCCATGGCGAGCGCGGCCTGTTGCCGCCCAGCGAATTCGTGCCGCTGGCCGAACAGAGTGGGTTGATCGTACCGCTGGGTTACTGGGTGATCTCCCGGGCCCTGCGCGACATGCAGGACCTGCGCGAACGCGGCCTGCCGCCGCTGCATATGGCGGTCAACCTGTCGTTCCGCCAGTTCCAGGACAGCCAATTGCTCTCGACCCTCAGCCGGCTGATTGTCGAGCGCGGGGTGGATGCGCAATGGCTGGAATTCGAGCTGACCGAAACCGCCGTGATGCGCCGCAGTGACCTGGTCAAGCAGACCATGGACGCCCTCGGTCGCCTCGGTGTGCGCTTTTCCCTCGACGACTTCGGCACCGGCTTCTCATCGTTCGTCCACCTCAACAGCCTGCCGATTGCCTTGTTGAAGATCGACAAGAGTTTCGTCGGCGGCATGGAAGAGCGTGAAGAAAACCGCAAGCTGGTCCACGCCATGATCAACCTGGCCCACAACCTCAACCTGGAAGTGGTGGCCGAAGGCGTGGAAACCGCGGAACAACTGGCGCTGTTACGTTTGTTCGGTTGCGACCAGGCCCAGGGTTACCTGATCAGCAAACCGCTGCCATTGCCGGAGTTGGTGGACTACCTGACGTTCGGCAAGGACCAGCAGGCTTTATTGGGCTAGCTCATCCTTTTCTTGCCAACCCACCCCCACATTTCAACCGCGCAAGACTTCTAGTCGGTCTGCGCGGCATGGAATGAGCGTTGAGCGTCTGGCTCCTGCCGAATCATGCGCTTCATCTTCGCCTCGAACGCACAGGTCAGGCTGATCGCCGCACAGGCCAGGCCCAGCGCCAGGCCCCACCACACGCCGGTCGGCCCCCAGCCCAGGGTGAAGGCCATCCACCAGGCCGCTGGCGCACCGATCAGCCAATAGCAACCCAGGCCCACCAGGAAGGTGGTCTTGGCGTCCTTGAGCCCACGGATGCAGCCCATGGCGATGGTCTGCACGCCGTCGAACAGCTCGAACCAGGCCGCCACGGCCAGCAGGCTGACGGCGAGCACGATCACCTCGTGGAATGCTGGGTCGTTATGGTCGAGGAACAGCCCGACCAGCGGATCGGAATACAGCCACAGCACCGCGGCAAATCCCAACATCACCGCCGCGCCAAAGCCGATGCCGACACGCCCCGCCATGCGCGCCTGCAGCAGTTGCCCGGCGCCATAGTGTTGGCCGATACGCATGGTTACCGCGTAGGACATCCCCGCCGGCACCATGAACGCCACCGAGACGATTTGCAGCGCGATCTGATGCGCCGCCAATTGCGTACTGCCCATGGTGCCCATGCACAGTGCCGCGAAGGCAAACAACCCGACTTCCACCGCGTAGGTGCCGCCAATCGGCAGGCCCAGCCGCCACAGCTCGCGCAAGTAGTGGGTGTTCAGACGCAACAGGCCTGCGCTCAGCGGGTAGGCCGAGTACGCGCGGTTGCTGCGGATGTACGCCATCAGTGCCAGCGCCATGCCATTGGCGACGATGGCCGTGACCAGGCCGATGCCCATCAAGCCGAGTTTCGGCAGGCCGAACATGCCCTCGATCAACGCGTGGTTGAGCAGGTAGTTGACCACTGTGCCGCCGAGACTGATCACCATCACCGGTGTGGCTTTGCCGATCGCGCTGGTGAAGCCGCGCAGGGCCATGAAACTCAGGTAGCCGGGCAGGGCGAACGGCAGGATCGTAAGGAATTGCCCCGCCGCGTCCACGTTGGTTTCGGTCTGGCCGAACATCAGCAGCACCGGCTTGAGGTTCCACAGCAGCAGCGCCGCCGCCAAGGCCATCAGCCAGGCGAGCCACAGCCCGGCCTGGGTCAGGCGGGTGGCGCCGTCGATATCGCCCGCGCCATGGCGGATGGCGACCAGGGTGCCCACGGCAGCAATCACGCCGATGCAGAAAATCGCCACGAACGAATAGCTCGCCGCGCCCAGGCCACCGCCGGCCAGGGCCTCGGGGCTCAGGCGGGCCATCATCAGGGTGTCGGTCAGCACCATCAGCATGTGCGCCAACTGTGAGGCAATCAACGGCCCTGACAGCCGCAGAATGGCCCAGAGTTCGGTACGTGCCGGATGTTGCATGATCATCACGCTCAAATTTTCGGAGGAGGGGGAGAGCGTCGATTCTCGGCGCTCTCAGCTCATTGCACAAAGGGATAAAAGCGATTGGTCGCATGATTAAAACTCATGCCTGATTGATTCTGGTAGGGTTTCAGCATCGTGCTGTCGGAGCTTTCCTTATGTCTCGTCGTCTTCCTCCGCTTTATGCGCTACGGGCTTTTGAGGCCGCTTCCCGACACAACTCGTTCACCCGTGCGGCGCAGGAGCTGTCCATCACCCAAAGTGCGGTGAGCCGGCATATCCGCACCCTCGAAGAGCATTTCGCCTGCCGCCTGTTCCTGCGCAGCGGGCGCAACCTGCAGCTCACCGAGGCCGCACGCCTGTTGCTGCCCGGGGTGCGCGAGGGCTTTGCCGCGCTGGAGCGGGCCTGTCATACCTTGAACGCCGAAGATGACATCTTGCGCATGAAGGCACCCTCGACCCTGACCATGCGCTGGCTGTTGGCGCGGCTCAGTCGTTTCCGGCATTTGCAGCCGGGCAATGAAGTGCAGCTCACCAGCGCGTGGATGAGCGTGGATGAAGTCGACTTCAACCAGGAGCCTTTTGACTGCGCGGTGTTGTTGAGCGACGGGCACTTTCCGGCGGATTGGGAAGCCAGTTATCTGTTCCCGGAACTGTTGATTCCAGTCGGCGCGCCCAATTTGTTGAGCGACGGCCCGTGGGACGTCAATCGCCTGGCCAGCGCCGAGTTGCTGCACCCCACACCCGACCGCCGCGACTGGCGTAACTGGTTGGAGCGCATGGGGCTGTCCGCCCAGGTGTCGCTCAAGGGCGGGCAGGTGTTCGATACCCTGGAGCTGGGCATGATCGCCGCCGCCCGGGGTTACGGCGTGTCCATGGGCGATCTGCTGATGGTCGCCGAAGACGTGGCCCAGGGGCGCTTGAGCCTGCCGTGGCCGACCGCCGTCGCCAGTGGGGAAAATTATTACCTGGTGTGGCCGAAAACCCGCCCGGGCGGCGAGCGTCTGCGCCGGCTGGCGGAGTTTCTGCAGGGCGAAGTGCAGGCCATGGTGTTGCCTGTCGTCGAGCGTCTCGATTGAATCGCTTCAGCGTGAGAGAGCAATCGTTTGCGTGATACCCCTGCACTTCGCTCAAGTATTGCCCGGCGCCGCCGAAGTAGGGGTGTTGGAACTATCGTGCACCAACGAATCTCACCAGATAATTTGCCGAGCAACGCTATGAGATCAGGATGATCCAGGCCTCGGCCAGGAGCTGTCATGTCTCAACCTCGTGCTCGGATCGCCTCCCAGCTAGGCCTCGCGTTAGCCGTGATTCTGGCTGTCGTCATCAGCGGCAGTACGGTTTTTGCCTTGCGTTCCCTCGACTCCGCCAACCTCGATACCCGGGAAGAACATCTGGCCAGCGAGGCGCGGCTGCTGGCCGATCAACTCAGTACCTTCCACGGCACCTTGCGCGAGAGCACTCAGCGCTTGAGCGGGCTGTTTGAAAAACGCTTCGGCGCCGGCTTGAGTGTGCAGGCGGATCAGCCGGTCGCCGTGGCCGGCGTGCAGACCCCGAGCCTGTACCTGGGCAAGGCGCTGCTGAACAACAACTTCGGTGACGTCGACGAGTTCAAGCAGATATCCGGCGGCGTGGCCACGGTGTTCGTGCGCAGCGGCGACGACTTTATCCGCATCAGCACGTCCTTGACCAAGCAGGACGGCAGCCGTGCCATCGGCACTGTGCTGGATCGCCAGGGGCCGGCCTACTCGCGGGTGGTCGGCGGGCAGACGTACATCGGCCGCGCCGTGCTGTTCGATCGCTCCTACATGACCCAGTACAGCCCGGTGCGCGACGCCAGCGGCAAAGTCATCGCGGTGCTGTTCATCGGCTTCGACTACACCGATGAGCAGAATGCCCAGTTCGCCAACCTCAAGCGCTTCCGCATCGGCCAGACCGGTTCGCTGGCGCTGCTGGATGAGCAGAAACACTGGCTGGTACCGCCGGCCGGGGTGCAGGCGCCGGACCAGGCTGTGCCGGTGATGCTGGACCTGGCCAAGGCGCCCGGCAAGGGCCGCTTCTGGAGCGACAAGCAGGAAGATTTCTACAGCGTCTCGGTGCCGTTTGCCGGCGGCCCCTGGTCGGTGGTGGCGAGCATGCCGAAAGCCGAGATCCGCGCGGTCACGTGGTCGGTGGGCATTCGCCTGGTGATCGGCAGCATGCTGGCGATGCTGCTGGCGGTGGGCGCAACGGTGTGGTTGTTGCGCAGCAAACTGGCGCCGTTGAGCGACTTGGTACGCCAGGCCGAAGCCTTGGGTGGCGGTGATTTGAGCGCGCGCCTGAACGTGTCCAGCCATGACGAGATCGGCCAACTGGCGGGCAGCTTCAACCAGATGGGGGAAGCGCTGTCGACCATGGTGTCGCACATCCGCAGGGCCGCCGAAGAGGTCAACGGCCGGGCGCAGGCGTTGTCCGGTTTGTCCGGCGGTGCCTATGAAGGCATGGAGCAGCAGTCCGGCGAAATCACCAGCATGGCCGGCGCGGTGGAGGAATTCAGTGCCACTTCGCTGAACATCGCCGACAACATGGGCAACACCGAACGCCTGGCCCAGGAAAACGCCCAGCAGACCCGCATCGGCCGCAACTCGATGCAGGAGGCGTCGTCGTCCCTGGAACACATCGCCACCGCCCTGAACAGCACGGCCACGGTGATCAACACCTTGGGCCAGCGTTCCCAGGAAATCGGCGGGATCGTTGGCGTGATCACTTCGATCGCCGAACAGACCAACCTGCTGGCGCTCAATGCCGCCATCGAAGCCGCCCGCGCCGGTGAGCAGGGCCGTGGGTTTGCGGTGGTCGCCGACGAAGTGCGCAACCTGGCCTCGCGCACTCGCCAGGCCACCGATGAGATTTCCGGGATGATCCTAAGCATCCAGCAGGAAACCGGTAACGCCATCAGCACCATGGAACAGGGCAATACGCTGATGCAGGAAGGCCTGTCACGCAACGCCGACGTGGCGTCGGCCCTGGCACGCATCGACGAGCAGAGCCGCTCGGCCGGGCAGCAATTCGCCGCGATCACCACCGCCACCCAGGAGCAGAGCAGCACGGCGACGTTGCTGAGCAGCAACCTGCAGAGCATTGCGCTGGCCAACAGCGAGCAACGCGAAGTGGTGTCGAACCTGGCGATTACCGCCAAGGAGCTGGAGACGCTGGCGGCAGGCTTGCGCCAAGAGGTCGATCGGTTTCGTTGAAGGCGCGCCTGGAACGGCTAGCGTGCCTTGAGCGCGTTAGCCAGGCTCTGCATGGCGGTTTCGATTTCATGGGCGGTCAAGGACGAGTAGCCCAATAACCATCCCTGTTGCGTGGCCGCACCGGCATACAACCGACTGAGGCCGGACAGTTGCACACCCGCGCTGGCGGCCTGGCGGATGGTTTTTTCTTCCGACCACCCCTCATGCAGCACGCAAGGGATTTGCAGCCCGCCCTGGGGCCGGCATGCCGTGACCACATCGCCGAGGTACTTGCCGATGGCGTCGAGCATGATGGTTTGGCGCCCGGCGTAGAGTTTGCGCATCGCCCGGACATGGGCGTTGTAATGCCCGTCCTCCATGAAGCGCGCCAGCGTCAGTTGCAGGATTTGCGGAGTGTGGCCGTCCATCATGCTGCGCGCATAGGTGAAGGCCTTGACCAGTTCCGGGGGCAGCACCATGTAGCCCATGCGCAGGCCGGGGAACAGGGTCTTGCTGAAGGTGCCGAGGTACAGCGTGCGCTGGTACTTGTCCAGGCCCTGCACGCAGGCCGTGGGTTTGCCTTCGTAGTGGAACTCGCTGTCGTAGTCATCTTCGATGACCCATTTGCCTTTTTCCGCGGCCCAGTTGATCAACTCCAGACGCCGCTCCAGGGTCAGCGTGGCGCCGGTCGGGTATTGATGAGACGGCGTGACATACACGCAGTGGGCGCCGCTGCGGTCGGCGTGCAGCAGGTCGGTGCGGATGCCCGCCGCATCGACATCGATGGGCACGACCTTGGCCTCGGCGGTTTCGAAGGCCTTCCTGGCGCCGTAGTAGCCCGGGTTTTCCAGCAGGATCGGTTTGCCGACGTCCACCAGCAGTTGCGCACACAGAAACAGCGCCTGGCGCGTACTGCTCAGCACCAGGACCTGGTCGGGCGAGCACTTCGCCCCACGCTCAAGGTTCAAGTACGTCGCGATGGCTTTGCGTAACGACTCGGCTCCTTGCGGGTCACCGTGCAACAGCACGCTGCTGCGATAGTCCTTCATCACCTGGCGCTGCAGGCGCTCCCACACATCGGTCGGGAACGAGCGGGTTTCGGGCAGGCCCGTGGCGAATGCCTTGATCACCTGTTGATCGTTCACGCCGCCGCTGTCGAGGATCATCCGCCCGCGCAGGCTCAAGCCGGCGCCCGGTGCGGCCTGGCTGGTTTTGACGGCCTGCGCCTTGATGCGGCGGCGCGAGGCACCGCGCAATTCGGTGCCGATGGCCTCGCACACGTAACTGCCGGAGCCCTCGCGCCGCACGATAAAACCATCGCGGTGCAACTGCACGTAGGCGTTCTCCACCGTGTCGCGCGCGACCCCCAACGACGTGGCCAGCACCCGCGTCGCCGGCAGCTTCAGGCCCGGCGAGAGTGCGCCGTCGAGGATCAAGGCGCGTAGCGCGCGATGAATTCGCTGGTGCAGGCCCAACTGCTGGAATTGCGCGTCGTTGAGGCGCATCTGCAGGGTTTCCAGCGCGAAGGATTTTGCCATGCGGTCTGCCTCGCCCTGAAGAATTGGCCGGTAATAGCAGGCCAGTCTATCCGTAGACTTTCACCTGTGCCACTGCCTTCACGCCGGCCAATGACCCATCACGCGAGGCTCAACCCCTCGTCTGGCAAGGAGCAAAGTCCCTATGTCTTCGTCAATATCGCCGTCGCCGCTGCGCCCGCGCGACCTGTTGCACCCCATCGTGGCCGGGCTGATTTCAGTCATCGTCAATTATGGCGGTACGTTCATTCTGGTGTTCCAGGCGGCCAAAGTGGCCGGGCTCAGCCCCGAGCTGACGGCTTCGTGGGTCTGGTCGGTATCGATCGGCGTGGGGGTGACCGGGCTGTTTCTCAGCTGGGTGAGCCGTGAGCCGATCATCACCGCCTGGTCGACCCCTGCGGCGGCGTTTCTGGTGGTCGCGCTGTCTGCCACGCCTTACGCCGAGGCGGTCGGCGCTTACATGGTTTCAGCCGTGGCGTTTGTGCTGCTGGGGCTGTCCGGCTGTTTCGAAAAAGTCATCCGGCTGATTCCGCCGGGTATCGCGGCGGCCATGCTGGCGGGGATTCTGCTGCAGTTCGGTATCGGCGCGTTTGGTGGCATGAGCCTCGACCCGGTGCTGGTCGGCGTATTGATCGCCGCTTACGTCGGGCTCAAGCGCTTTACTGCGCGCTATGCCGTCGTCGGCATTCTGCTGCCGGGCTTGGGATTCCTGCTGGTGCAGGGGCGGGTGGACTTGTCGGGCCTGTCCCTGCAACTGGCGGCGCCGGTATTCACCCGGCCCGAGTTTTCGCTCAATGCGTTGCTCAGTGTGGCGTTGCCGCTGTTTCTGATCACCCTCACGGGCCAGTACATGCCGGGCATGCTGGTGTTGCGCAACGATGGTTTCAAGACCAGCGCCAACCCGATCCTGACGGTGACCGGGTTGGGGTCGCTGCTGATGGCGCCGTTCGGCTCGCACGCGTTCAACGTCGCGGCGATCACGGCGGCCATCTGCACGGGCAAGGAAGCCTCGGAGGACGCGTCCAAGCGCTGGGTCGCCGGGGTTGCCGCTGGGGTGTTCTACATCCTCGTCGGGGTGTTCGGGGTAACGCTGGCCGCCGTATTCATGGCGTTCCCGCCGGCATTCATCACCACGCTGGCCGGCTTGGCCCTGCTGGGCACCATCGGCGCCAGCCTGGCCAACGCGATGGCGGACGTCAGGTCGCGTGAAGCCGCGCTGATCACCTTTCTGGCGTGCGCCGCCAACATCAACCTGCTCGGGATCGGCGGCGCGTTTTGGGGGTTGTTGATCGGGTTGGCTGCGTATGCGTTGCTCAACGGCCGCTTGCCACGTCGCCGTGCGCCGGCTTCCGAGGCAGTGGCGGCGGCCAAGGGAGCGGCCCAATGATGCGCGCCGAACCGCCAGCCAGCGCCACCCTGCATGCGCGTCACGGGCGTTACCCGCAGGCCACCAGCGTGGAGGACTTCCGGCGCAATCTGGCGGCCGTACAGCAACGTATCGCCAGTGCCTGTGCGCGGGTCGGACGCGACCCGGCGAGCGTGCGCTTGTTGCCGGTCAGCAAAACCTTTGACGAGGCGCACCTGCGCCTGGCGTATGCGGCGGGCTGTCGGCTGCTGGGTGAGAACAAGGTGCAGGAAGCCCAGCGCAAATGGCAGGCCATGAGCGATCTGGCCGATCTGCAGTGGTCGGTGATCGGCCACCTGCAAACCAACAAAGCCAAGCAGGTCGCGCGCTTTGCCAGTGAGTTCCAGGCGCTGGACAGCCTGCGAGTGGCCGAGGCGCTGGATCGTCGCCTGCAGATCGAAGGGCGCCAACTGGATGTGTTCGTGCAAGTGAATACCTCCGGGGAAGCCAGCAAATACGGCCTGGAACCGCACGCCGTCGCGGGTTTTCTGCAGGCCCTGCCAGCGTTCCCGGCCTTGCGCGTTCGCGGGCTGATGACGCTGGCGCTGTTTTCGGCCGATGTGGCCCGCGTGCGCCCGTGCTTTGTGCGGCTGCGCGAACTGCGCGAGCGCCTGCGCGATCACGCCCCGGCGGGCGTCAGCCTGGAGGAATTGTCGATGGGCATGTCCGGGGATTTCGAGATCGCCATCGAGGAAGGCGCGACCGTTGTCCGCGTCGGCCAGGCCATCTTCGGCGCCCGCGCCATGCCGGATGACTACTACTGGCCGAGCGCCGATCAACCGTCAACGACCTGACTTTTCCAGCAAGGACCTGTTCATCATGTACGACTCAACATTGACACTTGAAAGCTTCGACCCGCAGTTGTGTGAGGCGATTCATAACGAGGAGCGCCGTCAGGAAGACCATGTCGAGCTGATTGCTTCCGAAAACTACGCCAGCCCGCTGGTCATGAGCCTCCAGAGCACGGTACTGACCAACAAATACGCCGAGGGCTACCCCGGCAAGCGCTACTACAGCGGCTGCGAATACGTCGATGTGGCCGAGCGCCTGGCCATCGAACGGGTCAAGGCCCTGTTCGACTGCGATTACGCCAACGTGCAGCCCCATGCGGGCGCCCAGGCAAACGCCGCGGTGTTCCTGGCCTTGATCAACCCCGGCGATACGGTGATGGGCATGAACCTGGCCCAGGGTGGGCACCTGACCCACGGCAATCCCTCCAACTTCTCGGGCCGGCATTACCACATCGTGCCTTACGGGCTCGACCCGCAGACGGGCTTGCTCGACTACGACGAGATGGAGCGCATCGCTGTGGAAACGCGGCCGAAGATGCTGATCGGCGGGTTTTCGGCCTACTCGCGGTACAAAGACTGGGCGCGCATGCGGGCGATTGCCGACAAGGTCGGTGCGATTTTCTGGGTCGACATGGCTCACGTCGCCGGCTTGGTCGCCGCTGGCGAGTACCCGGACCCGTTGCCGCACGCCCACGTGGTCACCAGCACCACGCACAAGACCTTGCGTGGCCCGCGAGGCGGGTTGATTTTGTCCAAGGGCCAGGACGCAGCGTTTTACAAAAAGCTCGATTCGGCGGTGTTCCCGGGTGTTCAGGGCGGGCCGTTGATGCATCAGATTGCCGCCAAGGCGGTGGCCTTCAAGGAAGCCTTGAGGCCCGAGTTCAAAACCTACCAGGCCCAGGTCGTGGTCAATGCCCGGGCCATGGCGGCCGTGTTGCAGCGGCGCGGTTACAGGATTGTCTCGGGTGGCACCGATAACCACATGATGTTGATCGACCTGTCCGACCGGCCTTACACCGGCCAAGACGCCGATGCGGCCTTGAGCAACGCCGGCATCACCGCCAACAAGAATTCGGTGCCCAACGATCCGCGCTCCCCCTTTGTCACCTCGGGGCTGCGCATCGGCACGCCGGCCGTCACCACCCGCGGTTTCGGCGTGTTCGAGTGCGAGCAACTGGCCGCTTGGCTGTGCGATGTACTGGACGCCCTGCAACGCGGGGAGAGCGATAGCGTTGCGCTGCAGGTGCGTGAACAGGTGATTGCGCTGTGCCGCCGACACCCGGTTTATCGCTGACTTTTCCCTTCTAAACGTTGGCGCTGTCGACCTGACTGGAGGCTGAGGGGCGGTATTGCAGGGCTTCGGCGATGTGGCTGCGGCGGATGCTGTCTGTGTGCTCCAGATCCGCCAGCGTGCGGGCGACCTTGAGCAGGCGGTGGGCCGCGCGAAGGGACAGGGTCAGGCGCTCGCAGGCGCTTTCCAGCCAGGCTTCATCCGGCCTCGACAGCGCGCAATGCTGGCGCAATCCCGGTAGGTCGAGGAACGCATTGGCGCAGCCCTGGCGCTGTTGCTGGCGGTCCCGGGCCTGGGCTACCAGTGCCGAGGCGGTGGACGTGTTGTCGCCGGGCTGCGGGGCCGGGTTCAGCGCGGTGATTTCGCGAGCGACGGTCAGGTGCAGGTCGATCCGGTCCAGCAACGGCCCGGAGAGTTTGTTGCGATAGCGCTGGACCTGCTCCGGCGTACAGCGACAGCGTGCGCTGGGGTCGCCCATGTAACCGCAAGGGCAGGGGTTCATTGCGGCGACCAGTTGAAAGCGCGCCGGGAAACTCACGCGGTCGCGGGCGCGGGAGATCACGATATGCCCCGACTCCAGTGGCTCGCGCAAAACCTCGAGCACCTTGCGATCAAACTCCGGCAGCTCATCCAGGAACAGCACGCCATGGTGGGCCAAGGTGATTTCCCCCGGTTGCGGCTTTGACCCTCCACCCACCAGCGCCGGGCCGGAGGCCGAATGGTGCGGCTGGCGAAACGGCCGATGGGGCCAATGACTCAGGGGCGCCAGGCTGACCACTGATTGAATTGCTGCCACTTCCAGCGCTTCGTGCTCACTCAGCGGCGGCAGCAAACCCGGCAGGCGGCTGGCGAGCAAGGTCTTGCCGGTGCCGGGCGGGCCGCTGAACAACAGGTTATGCGCGCCTGCCGCAGCGATCAGCAATGCGCGTTTGGCGGCGAGTTGGCCCTGGACTTCGCTGAGGTCCGGGTAAGGTTTGTTCAAGTACAGCAAACCGTCAGACTTGAAGGGCTCGATCGGCACATGCCCATTCAGGTGCGCCACCACCTGCAGCAGGTGGTCCACCGCAATCACCTTCAACCCCGATGCCAGGCAGGCCTCTTCGGCATTCGCCCGGGGCACGATCACGCAGCGTCCGGCCTTGCGCGCTGCGAGCGCTGCCGGCAACACACCTTTCACTGCGCGTACCTCGCCCGATAGCGCCAATTCCCCCAGGCATTCCACGTCGTCGAGCATCTGCGTCGGCACCTGCACGCTCGCCGCGAGAATCCCGAGGGCTATCGCCAGGTCAAAACGCCCGCCGTCCTTGGGCAGGTCGGCGGGCGCGAGGTTGAGGGTGATGCGGCGGGACGGGTATTGCAGCGCGGAGTTGAGGATGGCACTGCGCACGCGGTCCTTGCTTTCCTTGACGGCGGTTTCCGGCAAACCCACCAAGGTGAGCGATGGCAGACCATTGGCCATGTGTACTTCGACGCTGACGGCAGGGGCTTCGACGCCGATCTGGGCGCGACTGTGGACGATGGCGAGGGACATGCTCATTCCTTGAAAGGGCGGACCGCTTCCTGCGGTTTTTCAAGGGTAGACGAGGTGGGGTCGAGCGGGACGCGGGAGGTTTTACAGAACGTATCCGCAGAGTGACGCAGAACAGGTGGGGGCGCTGGCTTGCGTGCGATAGGGGCGGTCAGGCGTATCAGAGGGACCGAGGTGATTCCATCGCAGGCAAGCCAGCTCCTACATTGGTCGGGGGTTATTCAGAGGCTGCCGGGGTCAACCGTGCTTCCAGCTCCGCCACTTTCGCCTCCAGGCTTTCCAGGCGTGCTCGGGTGCGGGCCAGCACCACCATTTGGCTGTCGAACTCTTCCCGGCTGACCAGGTCGAGCTTGCTGAAGCCGCTTTGCAGCAAGGCCTTGAACTGGCTTTCGATTTCATTGCGGGACAGCGGGGTCTCGCCGCTGAACAGGCGGGAGGCATGGCCGCTCAGGGCGTCGAGGAGGTCTTTGGGCGCGAGCATGGGAAATATTCCGGAAAACTGTTGGCGGGCAGTGTATCACGCAGCGTCTATAGTCATTTCCACGACCTCGGGCGCACGCTTTTCGCGCAGGGTGTCGGGCGGTAGCGCACCGTTTTCGTGCGCAATCACCCCGCCAAAAAGCCCCGCAGGTGGGCATAAGTGGGCAAGGGACTGATTTCAGTGGTTTTTACGGAGCTGGCAAGGTTTCTGCTTAGACGAACATGACCCATGCACTGATGCAGTCGCTGTGACGAATGCAGTGCGCCGACGGATCAGGGGTACAGGTTTCGTCACCAGTGGTTCGCTGGCGTCGCAATGGCAACTGCTCTTGCGACGACGCGTTACAAAGCCAGGCGCTGCGCTTAGACTTGAGACGGGTTTGTTTTCCTGGGGCAAGTCCACCAATTCGGGAGAGAGTTTTCATGAAGCTAGTCACTGCCATCATCAAGCCGTTCAAGTTGGACGATGTACGCGAGTCGTTGTCCGAAATCGGCGTGCAGGGCATTACCGTTACTGAGGTCAAAGGCTTCGGGCGGCAGAAGGGTCACACCGAGCTGTATCGCGGCGCGGAATACGTGGTTGATTTCCTGCCGAAGGTGAAGATTGATGTCGCCATTGACGACAAGGATCTTGATCGGGTTATCGAGGCGATAACCAAGGCCGCCAACACCGGCAAGATCGGTGACGGCAAGATCTTTGTGGTCAATCTGGAACAGGCTATTCGCATCCGTACCGGCGAAACCGATACCGACGCAATCTAAGCCGCCAAACCCAACGCCCCAGGAGAAAACAATATGACTCTGCGTAAATTCGCAGGGCTCGGAGCCCTGTTGTCCATCGTAATGCCAAGCCTGGCCATGGCGGCAGACGAAGTGGCTGCTCCAGTCCTCAATTCCGGCGACACCGCGTGGATGCTTACATCCACCGCGCTGGTGCTATTCATGACCATTCCCGGCCTGGCGCTGTTCTACGGCGGTATGGTTCGCTCGAAAAACATTCTGTCGGTGATGATGCAGTGTTTTGCCATCACTGGCCTGATCAGCATTCTGTGGGTCATCTACGGTTACAGCATCGCGTTTGACACGACCGGCATGGAGCAGGGCGTTGTAAACTTCAACTCCTTCTTTGGCGGCATGGGCAAGGCGTTCCTGGCGGGCGTAACCCCGGCCAGCATCACCGGGCCTGCGGCGCTGTTTCCGGAAGCGGTGTTCGTCACCTTCCAGATGACCTTCGCCATCATCACCCCGGCGCTGATCGTCGGTGCGTTCGCCGAGCGCATGAAGTTCTCCGCGATGCTGATCTTCATGGCTATCTGGTTCACCCTGGTTTACGCGCCGATCGCACACATGGTCTGGAGCGGCAATGGTGGCCTGCTGTGGGACTGGGGCGTGCTGGACTTCGCTGGTGGCACCGTGGTGCATATCAACGCGGGTGTGGCTGGTCTGGTGGCGTGCATCGTGCTTGGCAAGCGTAAAGGCTACCCGACTACCCCGATGGCCCCTCACAACCTGGGTTACACCTTGGTCGGTGCGGCCATGCTGTGGGTCGGTTGGTTCGGCTTCAACGCCGGCTCCGCTGCTGCGGCCAACGGCACTGCCGGTATGGCGATGCTGGTGACCCAGATCGCTACAGCTGCTGCGGCGCTGGGCTGGATGTTCGCCGAGTGGATCACCCACGGTAAGCCAAGTGCCCTGGGCATCGCCTCGGGTGTGGTGGCTGGCCTGGTCGCCGTCACGCCTGCGGCAGGCACCGTGGGCCCGATGGGCGCTCTGGTGATCGGCCTGGTTGCCGGTGTGATCTGCTTCTTCTGCGCCACCAGCCTCAAGCGCAAGCTGGGCTACGACGACTCCCTGGATGCGTTCGGCGTACACGGTATCGGTGGCATCGTCGGTGCGATCCTCACGGGCGTTTTCGCAGCCCCAGCCCTGGGCGGCTTCGGCACCGTGACTGACGTGGCGGCCCAAGTCTGGATTCAGTGCAAAGGCGTCGGCTTCACTGTGATCTACACCGCCATCGTGACCTTCATCATCCTCAAGGTGCTGGATATGGTCATGGGCCTGCGGGTTACCGACGAAGAAGAGGCTGTCGGCCTCGACCTGGCACAACACAACGAACGCGGCTACAACTTGTAAGTAGGCGAAAAAAACATGCCCGGCTTGCCGGGCATTTTTTTGTCTGGTGTTTGTCACTCATGACGCGGGATGCCGGGTTTTTGCGTCGCGTGGATGATGGCGCTCACACGGCACTTTTCCGGGTGCGAATGTCTTACAGGCATGTAGGCGTATTCGACACTTTGTTTTTTCCCAGAGCGCGCTAGAATGCGCGCCGATGGGCGGAGAACTGTATGTGGCAACAGACCCTGATTACCCTGCGGGCCAAGCCCCGGGGCTTTCACCTGGTAACCGACGAGTTGCTTGCCGGTTTGCCTGAATTGAAGGCGTGTCGCGTGGGCCTGTTGCATCTGTGGTTGCAGCATACCTCGGCCTCGTTGACCATCAACGAGAATGCCGATCCGGCGGTTCGTCGTGACTTCGAGCGTTTTTTCAACTCGCTGGTGCCGCAAGGCCGAGCCGGGTTCGAACACAACGACGAAGGCCCGGACGATCTGCCGGCGCACTTCAAGGCCAGTCTCCTGGGTTGCCAGCTGAGTTTGCCGGTCAAGGCCGGCCGCTTGGCGATGGGGACCTGGCAAGGTGTTTATCTGGGCGAGCACCGTGATCATGGCGGTGCTCGTAAAGTCCTCGCCACTTTGCACGGTGATGGGGCATAAGCCACTGGTTATCCGGTGGATGTTGATTTTTTTTCGGCGACCTTCGACAGATGGTGAAGCTGGGCTATAACTAATCTGCTTTTCGCAAGTCATGAGGTAGAACATGAGCGACGATGATCTGGAAAACGACGAACTGGAAGTAGGCGACGAAGACGACACCGAAGAAGGTCTTGAGGCGGCAGCGGAAGACGTTGCTGACGACGACGGTGGCGATGACGTTCCTGTTCCGGCTGCCAAAGGCAAAGCCAAGGCCGCTGTTTCGGTCGATGAGCTGCCAAGTGTTGAAGCCAAGAACAAAGAGCGCGACGCGCTGGCCCGTGCGATGGAGGAATTCCTCGCTAAAGGCGGCAAAGTGCAGGAAGTCGAGGCCAACGTGGTGGCAGATCCACCCAAGAAGCCGGATAACAAGTACGGCAGCCGACCTATCTGAGGTCTGCTTCTGGCTTGCTGGAAAAGCCCGCCGTCGCTGCGGGCTTTTTCATGCCTGAAACAAATTCCTACGGCTCACCGCCTGCCAATATAGGGGAGGCAAGCCCCCTCCCACTTACTGCCAGCTTTTGAGCAGCGGAGGCAGTTCCGTCAGGCTGCGAATCTGCGCATCCGGGAGTTTATCCCCTTCCCAGACCTTGCCTGTCGGGTTGAACCACACGGCACGCAGCCCCGCCTGTTGCGCTCCGGCGATGTCGTCACCGGGGTGATCGCCGATATGCACCGCCGCGCTGGCATCCACCCCGCCCCGTTGCAGCGCTTCCTGAAACAACCGCGCATCCGGCTTGGCGATGCCGATGTCTTCGGCGCGCAACGCAAAGTGGAAGTAGTCCGCCAACCCGACGCGCTGTACGTCAGCGTTACCGTTGGTGATCACGCCCAGCAGGAAGTGTTTGCGTAGCGCTTGCAGCATCGGCTCGGCTTCGGGGAATACGGTGAGCTGGTGGCGCGCGTGAATGAACGCTTCAAAGCACACATCGGCCATTTCCGTCGCTTCAGGTTGTGGATAACCGGCCTCTTCAAACGCGTGCATCAGTACGCGGTGGCGCAGCATGCTGATGCGGTGCTTGAGTTCGGGATGGCGTTCCAGCACCTGCTGGCGAAGGCTGGCGAAATGTTCCAGGGGCAGTTCGCCGACCTTGGCGGCATGGGTGGCCAGCCATTCGCGCATCGACGCTTCGGCGCTGATGATGACGGGGACGTTGTCCCAGAGGGTGTCGTCGAGGTCGAAGGTGATCAGCTTGATACTCATGAGTCGCCGCCCTTGATGCGTTTGGCCCGTGGATGGGCGCTGTCGTACACCGTTGCCAGGTGTTGGAAGTCCAGGTGGGTGTAGATCTGTGTCGTCTTGATATCAGAGTGGCCGAGCAGTTCCTGCACCGCGCGCAGGTCTTGGGACGACTCCAGCAAATGGCTGGCAAACGAGTGCCGCAGCATGTGCGGATGCAGGTTCTGCCCCAGCTCGCGCTCGCCGGCCGCCTTGACCCGCAGTTGAATCGCCCGCGGCCCCAGGCGTCGGCCCTGCTGGCTGACGAATACGGCGTCGTCCGCCGGGTTGGTCAGTGCGCGCAGGGGCAGCCACAGTTGCAGCGCTTCCCGGGCCTTCCTGCCCACCGGCAGCACGCGGGTCTTGCTGCCTTTGCCGAGCACTTGCACCAGGCCGTCGGCGAGGTCGAGCTGATCGAGGTTCAGCCCGGTCAGTTCCGACAGGCGCAGGCCCGAAGAATAGAACAGCTCCAGGATCGCCTGGTCGCGATGGGCCAGGAAGTCGTCCTCGACAGCGCCATCGAGCAATTGCAGGGCGCGGTCGGTGTCGAGGGTCTTGGGCAGCCGCCGCTCGCCCTTGGGCGGGGCCAGCCCATTGGCCGGGTCGTGGTCGCACAGGCCTTCGCGGTTGAGGTAGTGATACAGGCCGCGCACCGCCGACAGCAGGCGCGCCAGGCTGCGCGAGGATTGGCCCTGCTGGTGCAGGCGCGCGATCAGGCTGCGCAGGCCCTGGATGTCCAAGGCCTTCCAGCTGGGGATCTGCTGCTTTTCGCAGTAGGCCAGGACCTTGTTCAAGTCCCGTCGGTAGGCTTCCAGGGTGTGGGGCGACACCTGGCGCTCGCTGCGCAGGTGTGCGCAATAAGCGTCCAGTTGCCGTTCCATGGTCAGCGCACCGCGCGCAGGGCGGTGGTGAAGCGCGGTAATACGCGGCCCAGCACTTCGGCGATGTAGGTCAGGAACAACGTGCCCACCGAACTTTTGTAGTGCGCAGGATCACGGCTGGCGATGGCCAGTACCCCATGCAGGCCTTGATGGCTGAGGGCGACCACGGCGGTCGAACCGATCTGCTTGCGCTGCTCGGCGCCAAACAAAAAGTCCAGTTCATGCTCGCGCAAGGTGCCGCTGATGGTCTTGCCTTCGGAAAGCAGGCCGCCGATCGCCGTTTGCGCTTCGCCGCCGCTGACCCAGCGCCCGACCGGCATCGGGTTGTCGCTGAACAGGATCAGGCTGACGAAGGGCACCTGGAAGTCCTGGCGCAGGCTGTCTTCCACGGCGATCACCGTTTCTTCCAGGCTGGTGGCGTCCATCAGCGTCAGAATCAGGCGACGGGTCTTGTCGAACAGGCGGTCGTTATCGCGGGCGACGTCCATCAAGTGCGAGAGCCGATGGCGCATTTCGATGTTGCGCTCGCGCAGGATCTTCATCTGCCGCTCCACCAGCGACACGGTATCGCCACGCTGGTGGGGGATGCGCAGGGCCGGCAGCAGTTCTTCGTGTTCGACGAAGAAGTCCGGGTTAGCCTCAAGGTACGCCGCGACGGCAGCGGCCTCCAGACTTTCGCTCGGGGATGCTTGTGCGGGTACTTGAGGCTTATCGGTCATTTGCTTGGCTCACTCATAGACGGACCTGTCCTTCGTATACGCGCGTGGCCGGCCCGGTCATCATCACCGGGTGGCCGGGGCCTGCCCATTCGATGGACAAACGTCCACCGGGCAGGTCGATCAGCAGCGGCGAATCCATCCACCCCTGGCTGATCGCGGCCACGGCAGCGGCGCAAGCACCGGTGCCGCAGGCCTGGGTTTCACCGGCGCCGCGTTCCCATACGCGCAATTGCGCGCGGGAGCGGTCGATCACCTGCAGGAAGCCCACATTGACCCGTGCCGGAAAGCGCGGGTGATGTTCGATCTTCGGCCCCAGCTCATGCACCGGCGCATTATTGATGTCGTCGACCCGCAGCACCGCATGGGGGTTGCCCATGGACACCGCCGCCAGTTCGACAGCCTGGCCGTCGACATCGACGGTGTAGTGGGTGGCCTGCTCGGTGGCCTGGAACGGAATATCCGCCGGCACCAGGCGTGGCGCGCCCATGTTGACGCTGATCTGGCCGTCGCTGCGGACATCCAGCTCGATCACGCCGCTCTTGGTCTCGACACGAATCTGCCGCTTGGCGGTCAGGCGCTTGTCCAGCACAAAGCGGGCGAAGCAGCGCGCACCGTTGCCGCACTGTTCCACTTCGGAACCGTCGGAGTTGAAGATCCGGTAACGGAAATCCACCTCCGGGTTGCTCGGCGCCTCAACGATCAGCAACTGGTCGAAGCCGATGCCGGTATGACGGTCGCCCCACTGTTTGGCGTGCTTGGGCAGGATGTGCGCGTGCTGGCTGACCAGGTCAAGGACCATGAAGTCATTGCCCAGCCCGTGCATCTTGGTAAAACGCAGCAGCATGGCTTACTCCGGCAGCAGGCTTTCGCCAGCATACAACTCGGCTACCGTCTCGCGGCGACGCACTTCAAACGCTTGATCACCGTCCACCAGCACCTCGGCGGCACGCCCGCGGGTGTTGTAGTTGGAACTCATGACAAACCCGTAGGCACCGGCCGAATGAATGGCCAGCAGGTCGCCTTCTTCCAGGGCCAACTGACGATCCTTGGCCAGGAAGTCGCCGGTTTCGCAGATCGGGCCGACGACGTCATAGGCGCGCGCTGCGCTGTCGCGAGGCGTTACGGCGGTGACATTCATCCAGGCCTGGTACAGCGCCGGGCGGATCAGGTCGTTCATCGCCGCATCGACGATGGCGAAATCCTTGTACTCGGTGTGCTTAAGGTACTCGACCTGGGTCAGCAGCACGCCGGCATTGGCGACGATGTAGCGGCCCGGCTCGAACATCAGCGTCAGGTCGCGGCCTTCCAGGCGTTCGCGCACGGCCTTGATGTAGTCGCCGATCAGCGGCGGCTCTTCATCGCGATACTGCACGCCCACGCCGCCACCGAGGTCGATGTGCTGCAGGTAGATGCCGCACTCGCCGAGGCGGTCGGTCAGCGCCAGCAGGCGGTCGAGGGCATCCAGGAACGGCGGCAGGGTGGTCAGTTGCGAGCCGATATGGCAGTCGACACCCAGCACTTCCAGGTTCGGCAATTGGGCGGCGCGGATGTACACGTCCTCGGCATCGGCGATGGCGATGCCGAACTTGTTCTCCTTCAGGCCGGTGGAAATGTACGGGTGGGTGCCAGCGTCGACGTCCGGGTTGACGCGCAGGGAAATCGGCGCGCGAACGCCCATCTCGGCGGCGACCACTTGCAGGCGCTCCAGCTCGTCGGTGGATTCGACGTTGAAGCAATGCACGCCGACTTCCAGGGCACGGCGCATGTCTTCGCGGCTCTTGCCGACGCCGGAGAAGACGATCTTGTCAGCCTGGCCGCCAGCCGCCAGGACACGTTCCAGCTCGCCGCGGGAGACGATGTCGAAACCGGCGCCCAGACGCGCCAGGACATTGAGCACGCCCAGGTTGGAGTTGGCCTTGACCGCGTAGCACACCAGGTGCGGCACGCCGTTCAACGGGTCGGTGAAAGAGCGATATTGGGCTTCGATATGCGCGCGCGAGTACACATAGGTCGGGGTGCCAAAGCGCTCGGCAATTGCGGACAGCGCCACGCCTTCCGCGAACAGCTCGCCGTTCCGGTAGTTAAAAGCGTCCATGGGGTTCCCTTAGTAAGTGTCGTGCTTATGCGCTTTGGCAGGCTTTTGCGACGATTGCGCCTGTTCATTCGGGTCTTTGCTGTCATCGGGCAGATACAGCGGGCCTTTTTGACCACAGGCACTAACGAGGCAAGCGACCGCGACGAGCGCAGCAAGGGAAGAGATCAGGCGCTTCATGGCGAAATCCTTGAATATGCATTAATTGCGCCCGAGTATACCGACCACCCGCCAGCTTGCCTATGCGCCGGAATACCCGTCCGGCGGGGGTTTGCCGACATAACTGCGAAGCTGGCTACGCTAGTCAGGGATATTTCTTACCGCCATCGGTAATGAACTCGGTATCCTTTGCAATCGGCGGAGCGCGTCCGTATCGTGCGGCGCTTGAGCAAAACCAGACACTTTTGAGGTTGCCGCAATGAGTTTGACCGAAGCCCGTTTTCACGACCTGGTGGATTCGACCCAGAACGCGCTGGAAGATATTTTCGACGACAGCGGCCTGGATGTGGACCTGGAAAGCTCGGCCGGGGTGCTGACCGTCAAGTTCGAGAACGGCACTCAACTGATCTTCAGTCGCCAGGAACCGCTGCGCCAACTGTGGCTGGCAGCACGTTCCGGTGGTTTTCACTTCGATTACAACGAAGAAGACCGCAATTGGCAGTGCGATACCAGCGATGAGCTGCTCAGCGAAATGCTCGCGCGGCTGGTTCAGGAACAAGCCGGCGTCGAGCTCGGCTTCGATGAGCTGAACCCCGACGAGAATTGATGGTGAGCCAGCCTGCAATCGTGCGTCCGCCCAAGCCGTTGTTCAGTAATGTCAGCCCGGCGGTGCCATCACCTTGTATCAGTTTGTGTCGGCTGGACGAGGCAAAAGTCTGCCTTGGCTGCTTTCGCCATGTGGAAGACATCCGTGAATGGCGCTCCGCCGATGATCAGCGGCGACGCGTGATCGTGGCCCAGGCCGAGCGGCGCAAAGTCGGGCCTTGAGCCCGTCTTGTTTATTTGCGGTGCTGTGGTAGTGTCCGGGTACACCTCAACTCATCGAGGTCCGTGAGAACCCCGCCTTTTCCTGGCGGGGTTTTGCTTTTTTGTGCAGAAAAAAGGAGTCTGCCTGAATCATGACCGCACCTTCCATCATTCTTACCCGTCTCGACGTGCAGCGTCTTGAGCAACTGATCGACCGTGTCGGCGAGAATTCGCCAGGTGTAGAAGCCCTGCAGCACGAACTCGACCGCGCCGAAGAAGTGGTTGGCCACGATGAAGTGCCTGCAAGCGTCGTGACCATGAACTCCAGCGTGCATTGCCGCGAGCAAGGCAGCGGCAAGGACTATCACCTGACCCTGGTCTACCCCAAGGATGCGAATGCCGACGCGGGCAAGATTTCGATCCTGGCGCCGGTGGGCAGCGCGTTGCTCGGCCTGAAAGTGGGCCAGCACATCGACTGGCCGGCACCCGGCGGCAAGACCCTTAAGCTCGAACTGCTCAGTGTTGAAGGCCAGCCCAAAGACGGCGGCGCCTTTTCGCTTTAAATCTGCTTCAGCGCGTCATTGAGCGCCTGTTCCAGCTCGGCCTTGTAACGCAGGTACAGATTGCTCGGGCTTTGTACGTCGCCGAGCAGGCCCGAGAGATCCAGATCAGTGATATAGCAGCGGTAGCGCTCGGTTTCGCGGCGCTGCCCGACGATCTCCCGGGCGACCACTGCAAACAGCTGGTCGCCAAACTCCAGTTCGGAAAACTCCCGCTGATTGCAGTACAGGGTGATCCCCACCTGGCCCGGCGCCGCCTTGCCGATAATCGCCTGCACGTCATAAAACGGCTTGTTGGCCGGGTTTTGCGGGGCCGGCCGGGGCTCGATACCGCGTGCGCGATTGCTGCCCGACGGCAACAGTTGGTAATACAAGGTTTGCACCGCGCCCAGCGGTTCTTGCGGGTCCAGGGGCGACAGCGCGTCCCGGCGATAGATGATCGACTGCAGAAAACGCTGCAACGGCGCCAGCAGGCTCTGTTCATCATGGAACGGCAAGCGTTGCTGCCAGAGCGCGTTGAACTCATCCAGCACATACAGCTCGGCGAAGCCTTCGTTGACCCGGTAAAACACCTGCACGCATTCGGCCATGCCCATCGGCAGCAGCAGCGCCAGGTCGTGGTCTTCCAGGGCCATGGCGTCCAGGTGCAACGGGCTGTAGCTGGCCAGTTCTTCGCTGAGGTAGGCGATCAGCGCGTCCTGGGTCGCCAGTGAGACGTGGGTGGCCTGGCCGGGTATCAGCTCCATCACGTGATAGTGCTGCTGCACCTGCAGCAAGTAGCGATGGTTGCCCTGGCCCAGCAGCAGGTTCTGCGCGGTGTCGAAGATGTCTTCCACGCGCTGGGCAATGAACTGTGCGCGGTTGTGGCAGAAGCAGCGCACCCGCAGGCGTGGCAGGTGGTCCGACGGCAACTGGTTGAGGTAGTCGCGCAGGCAGTCGAGCAGGGCATGGGGACCGTCGTAGCGGCTGACCATCACCTCGTTCCAGCTGTTGAGCGTGATCTGGTCGAGGGTCAGCACCAGGTTTTCGCGCACGCCGGCGTAACTCAGGGAGTCGGTGCGCTCGGTGGTCATCAGGATGTTCAGGTCGCGATGGTGCTTGAGCGGGTCGACGCCGACGTTGATCAGCAACAGCACTTCTTCCGGCACCGCCGAGCGCAGCAGGCGCTCTTCATCGACGCTGGCCAGGGGCAGGGCGATGGTCTGTTGCAGGCTGCCCAGCAGGTTGAACAGTTCGAATTCGGTCATGTCGCTGACGCCTGGGTGCAGCGCCAGGCGCGTGCTGCTGTCGATCACGCCGTTGCGGTGGCACCAGGTGAGCATTTCCAGCAGGTCGCGGCTGCGCTTGATCGGCGCGAAGTGCTCCGATTCCAGGGCGGTGAGGTTGCCGTTGTACAGGCCCCAATGATGCTGGCCCGGTTCCTTGCGGTTGGCCGATTGCACTAGGGTCAGGGTGTCTTCGGCCAGGTCCGGGGCGATGCCGGGGTTGATGAATTCGACCTTGCCGGCCTTGCGTTCAAACGCCGCGTACAAGCGACGGCCAAGCACATTGAGGTCGCGCTTGTTGATCAGGCTGACGGTCTGTTCGGTGCGGGCGAACTGGGTCAGGAAGCGATAGCTGTAGTTCAGCTCATTGACCAGGGCGCGGCGCTCGGAGGCCACCTGGCGTACTTTCCATTGGCTGCGGCTGTCGAGCAGCGCCAGTTGACGCTGGTCCCAACCCCATTCATGGGCCAGGCGTTCCAGCAACAGGCGCTGCCAACCGACGGTGCGCTGGCCGGCGCTGAGCTTGCGGTTGACCTTCAAATACAGCGCGCGCCGTACCAGTTCCAGGCGTTCCGGCTCGTTGCGCGCGTTGAGGTATTCCTCGATGCGCCGGTAGACCACGACGTAAGGGTCCAGCTCGTCCAGGTCCATCCGGTTGGCGAACACCGCCCGTTTGAAGCGCAGGCTCAGGCACTGCACGTTCGGGTGCTCGCTGGCGTAGACCTCGGTCAGCAGCAGCTTGAGCAGCGACTTGTAGGGCGATTCGATGCCCTTGAACAATTGCCACAGCCCGGCGCCAATGAATTCACCGGGCGGGATGCGCGCCAGGTGGCCGAGGTCGAGGGTTTCATCGGCACGGATAAAGCGTTTGGAAATCAGCGTGTGGGTGAACTCGGCGTAGCGCACTTCTTCATACACCGGCACCAGCCACCAGATCGGTGTGCGGCCGGCGAGCCAGATGGCGGTGCGATAGAACTCATCCAGCAACAGATAATGCTGGGTGGTGCCGCAGTCGTCGGAGCTCAGTTGCGTGTCGCGTTCGCCCAAGACAAACCGGCTCGGCTCGATCAGGAAGAAGTGCGCCTCGGCGCCCATGCTCTGGGCCCAGGCTTCCAGTAACTGGCATTTCTTGCGCAGCTCGACCAGTTCGTTGTCGCTCAGGTCGGGGGCGTGGCATACCCACACGTCCATGTCGCTCTGGTCGGCTTGGGCCAGTGTGCCGAGGCTGCCCATCAGGAACAGGCCATGGATCGGCTGCGGCGGGTTGCCGTGGCGTGGTTTGTAGGAGAACGAACGGGTCAGGCGCTGGGCTTCGCTCAGGGCCTGCGCGTCGGGTTCGAAATTCGACAGCCCGGCCGGGGTGCTGCCCGACACGTAACCGGGCAACAGCGGGTGATTGACGTGGAAAAACAGCGGCAGCAGGGTCAATACGCTTTGCTGGCGTGGCGTCAGCCCTTCGACAGCCCGGGCCATGCGCCCTGCGTTAAGCGCCATGAACCGCGCGCGCAGTTGGGCCAGCACCTTGCGGTCGATGCCTTCGTCCAGGTCGGGGCGGATCTCATGGGTGCGGGTCATGTCGAACTCGGCGGCGCGCAAGGCCCGACATGGGCGGCCGTGTAGGAGTTTACATTCAGAAGCGTAGGAGGTTTAGAGGGGAAACGGTTTTTGGCGTCAGAATTTTATCCGGTTCACGGCAATGCCCTCGGAATCCGCCGCGGCGGACTCCATGGGCAGTATCCGGAATCAGGCAGCTTCTTTGGTTGCGGCGGTGGTCAGGATGGTCAGCAGGGTTTGGGCTTGTTCTGCAGCGTCCCGGCCAAGGCTGGTCAGGTAACCGCCGTCCGGTTGGTCGATCAGTTTTTTCTCGAACAGGCGTTTGGCGGCGGCGATAGCAGTCGGTGCGGCAGTCTGATGGACTTTCAGACCTTCCTGGGAGCTGTCCAGGTTGAAGAGTGCAAGGATTTCCAGTTCGGCAACCAACTCAGGGGTATACGACATAGGGACTCCAGACTTTCTAAGAATTTGTTAGAGGCTAGCAGGCCCTAAGGTGAACGTACTTTGGCGGGCTGTCCAGTGGGAAACTCGCGGCTGTTGATATGGCGCAGTGTTGTGGCGAGGAAGCAGGCTTCCCGGCCACACGGGCGCTCGCTTCAGGCGTTTTCAGGCGGCAGCTCGGGCAGTGCGCGCAAGGCGGATTCATACCATTGGGTATCGAAGGCGCGGTCTTCGTCGAGCATCTTGTCGATTTCCACCGCCAGCACATGGGCCATCATGTTCAAAATCTCTTCGCGCTCGTAACCCACCAGCGTCAGCTTGTTGAACGTGGCCTTGGCGGCGGGCGGATTGTCGCTTTCGATCTGGTTTTCGATGGCCTGGGTCAGCGTGCTTTCGGTGAACGCTTCTTCGTCGTTGTCGATATCGGTCGGCTCGCTCATGGCAGGCTCCTCAAGAAAAGGGCGCCAGTCTACCCCCATTCAGGCAGGTGATGCTGCTAGCCAGGTTGGTCGGGCGGATCTATAACTCATGCAGCCAACCCCGCACATGGCCTGGAGGCTTTGCGATGCTCAAGCTCTACGGATTTTCGGTCAGCAACTACTACAACATGGTCAAGCTGGCGCTCTTGGAGAAAGGCCTGGCATTCGAAGAGGTGCCTTTTTTTGCCGGGCAAACACCCGCCGCCCTGGCGATCAGCCCGCGGGGCAAGGTGCCGGTGCTGGGTGTCAAACAGGGCTTTATCAACGAAACCAGCGTGATCCTCGAATACATCGAGCAAACCCAGGAAGGCCCCGCACTGCTGCCGGCCGAACCGTTTCAGCGCGCTCAGGTGCTGACATTGTGCAGGGAAATCGAGCTGTACATCGAGCTGCCCGCCCGTGCGTGTTTCGCCGAAGCGTATTTCGGCATGCCGGTGCCGGAGGCGATCAAGGACAAAGCCCGGGCCGAGTTGCTGCTGGGGGTGGGGACGTTAGGTCGGCACGGCAAGTTCGCGCCTTACGTAGCGGGGGAGAGCTTTACGATTGCCGATCTGTATTTCATGTACAGCCTGAACCTCGCCTGCGGCGTGGCCGAGAAGCTGTTCGGCCTGGACCTGTTGGCTGAATTGCCGACGGCCAAGGCATTGCTGGAGCGTTTGCACGCCATGCCTAACGCCCTCAAGGTGGCGGCGGACAGGGAAGCGGCGATGCCGGCGTTCATGGCGATGGTGGCGGCGAAGAAGTGATCAATGTGGGAGGGAGCAAGCCCCCTCCCACATTTTCGACCTAGCGGCTGGCGAGCAGGACTTGGCCGCGCACGACGGCGGCCTTGACCTGGGCCGGCGCGGTACCGCCCACGTGGTTGCGCGCATTCACCGAGCCTTCCAGGGTCAGCACGGCAAACACGTCCTGCTCGATCTGGTCGCTGAACTGGCGCAGTTCTTCCAGGCTCATTTCCGCCAGGTCCTTGCCGCTTTCCACGCCGTACTTCACGGCATGGCCGACGATTTCGTGGCAGTCGCGGAACGGCAGGCCACGGCGCACAAGGTAGTCCGCCAGGTCGGTCGCGGTGGAGAACCCACGTAGCGCGGCTTCACGCATGATCGCGTGCTTGGGCTTGATCGCCGGGATCATGTCGGCAAAGGCACGCAGCGAATCGCGCAGGGTGTCGGCGGCGTCGAACAGCGGTTCCTTGTCTTCCTGGTTGTCCTTGTTGTAGGCCAGGGGCTGGCCTTTCATCAGGGTCAGCAGGCCCATCAGCGCGCCGAATACGCGGCCGCTCTTGCCACGTACCAGCTCCGGCACGTCGGGGTTTTTCTTTTGCGGCATGATCGAGCTGCCGGTGCAGAAGCGGTCGGGCAGGTCGATGAACTGGAATTGCGCGCTGGTCCACAGCACCAGTTCTTCGGAGAAGCGCGACAGGTGCATCATCGCGATACTGGCGGCGGCGCAGAATTCGATGGCGAAGTCGCGGTCCGACACGCCGTCCAGGGAGTTGCCGCCCACGGCGTCAAAACCCAGCAGTTGTGCGGTGTACTCGCGGTCGATCGGGTAGGTGGTGCCCGCCAGCGCGGCGCTGCCCAACGGCATGCGGTTGGCGCGCTTGCGGCAGTCCACCAGGCGCTCGTAGTCGCGGCTGAGCATTTCGAACCAGGCCAGCAGGTGGTGGCCGAAGGTTACCGGCTGTGCGGTCTGCAGGTGGGTGAAGCCGGGCATGATGGTGTCCGATTCACGCTCGGCCTGTTCCAGCAACCCTTTTTGCAGGCGGGTGATTTCGGCCAGGATCAGGTCGATTTCGTCACGCAGCCACAGGCGGATATCGGTGGCCACCTGGTCGTTACGGCTGCGCCCGGTGTGCAGTTTCTTGCCGGTCACGCCGATGCGATCGGTGAGGCGGGCTTCGATGTTCATGTGCACGTCTTCCAGGTCGACGCGCCAGTCGAACGTGCCGGCTTCGATCTCACCGCGGATGGTGGTCAGGCCGTCGATGATGCTGTCGCGCTCGGCGTCGGTCAGCACGCCGACCTTGGCCAGCATCGTGGCGTGGGCGATCGAGCCCATGATGTCGTGGCGGTACAGGCGCTGGTCGAAGGTGACGGAGGCGGTGAAGCGGGCGACGAAGGCGTCGACGGGTTCACTGAAGCGGCCGCCCCAGGACTGGTTGGTCTTGTCGGTGCTCATGGATTCGCTCGTGATCTGCTTAAAAGAGGCGTGGAGGTGTGCCGACGATAATAACAGGGTTGCCCGTGGAGGCGGTGCTGCGGGTGGTCGGCATTTTATTTGTGCCAAGCATGGCTAAGTGCCTTGCCGCCGACCGCGTCCGGGAAGAGACTGGGCAGAGGTGCTTATTGAAACGATATTTGACGAATGAGCAATGTCGTCTCGGCGAGCGTCTACAGTTGGACTGAGTAGTGTGTGAATGCACCAAAGTCAGGTGATGCGGTCATAACCCTGACTACCATTAAACAAGGGGGGTATTCGGATTGTGTATCAGCAAACCCTACGACGATGCCCAAGGGCGGCAGGTTTTGGGCGCTATTGAACAGGTCCGGATAAATATGAGTGCCACTCTCAGGGCACTTTTTGCCGCTCGCGCTAGTCTTAGCGTGGATCGCTGTGACGCAAGTCACCGCACCTGTCTACGCTATCCTTGTGCGAGACTCACGCAGGAATCCAGCGCAATATGAATGTCCTGATCGTTGATGACGAACCCCAAGCCCGCGAGCGACTGAGCCGTCTGCTCAGCGAACTCGAGGGTTATACAGTCCTTGAACCGAGCGCCAGCACGGGTGAGGAGGCGTTGACGTTGATCGACAGCCTCAAGCCGGATGTGGTGCTGCTCGACATCCGCATGCCGGGCCTGGATGGCCTGCAAGTCGCCGCCCGCCTGAGCGAGCGCGAATCGCCGCCGGCCGTGGTGTTGTGTGCCGCCGAGGAAGAATTCCCTGCCGAAACCCTGGAAGCCAGCGGTGTCAGCTTCCTGGCCAAGCCGGTGACTGCCGAGGTGTTGCTCAAGGCGTTGAAAAAAGCCGAGCGCCCCAATCGCGTCCAGCTCGCCGCCCTGACCCAGCCCGCCGCCCAGAGCGGTAACGGGCCGCGCAGCCATATCAGTGCGCGCACCCGCAAGGGTATCGAGCTGATCCCGCTGAGCCAGGTGGTGTACTTCATCGCCGATCACAAGTACGTGACCCTGCGTCACGAGTCTGGCGAAGTGCTGCTCGACGAGCCGCTCAAGGCCCTTGAGGATGAATTCGGCGACCGTTTCGTGCGTATCCACCGCAACGCGCTGGTGGCCCGCGAGCGCATCGAGCGCCTGCAACGCACGCCCCTGGGGCACTTTCAGTTGTTCCTGAAAGGGCTTAACGGCGATGCTTTGATCGTCAGCCGCCGCCATGTCGCTGGCGTGCGCAAGATGATGCAGCAGCTTTAGTCCACGGGCTGCAGCGCGGTCTATAGTCGTGATCCCGGTGCGCTGTGGCCAGGGAGGCCCCGCACTTGCTGATTCAAATCAAAGCGAATTTGCCTGAGCTGTTATTATCTGCCGTATCTATTCAGTACGGATTGATCCATGTCCTCTCGCGAAATCCGCATCGCCACCCGTAAAAGCGCCCTGGCCTTGTGGCAGGCCGAATACGTCAAAGCACGTCTCGAGCAGGCCCACCCTGGGCTCCAGGTATCCCTGGTGCCCATGGTCAGTCGCGGCGACAAGCTGCTCGACTCGCCGCTGTCGAAGATCGGCGGCAAGGGTCTGTTCGTCAAGGAACTGGAAACCGCGCTGCTGGAAAACGAAGCCGACATCGCCGTGCATTCGATGAAAGACGTGCCCATGGACTTCCCCGAAGGCCTGGGCCTGTTTTGCATCTGCGAGCGCGAAGACCCGCGTGATGCCTTTGTGTCCAATACCTACGCGTCCCTGGATGAGCTGCCGTTGGGCAGCATCGTCGGCACTTCCAGCCTGCGTCGTCAGGCCCAGTTGCTGACGCGTCGCCCGGATCTGCAGATCCGCTTCCTGCGCGGCAACGTCAACACGCGTCTGGCCAAGCTCGATGCCGGTGAATATGACGCGATCATCCTCGCGGCGGCCGGTTTGATCCGGCTCGGCTTCGAAGACCGCATCACCTCGGTCATCAGCGTCGAAGACAGTTTGCCCGCCGGCGGGCAGGGCGCAGTGGGCATCGAATGTCGCACCGCCGACAGTGAAATCCACGCCTTGCTCAAACCGCTCGACCACCACGATACCGACGTCCGTGTCACCGCCGAACGCGCCCTGAACAAACACCTCAATGGTGGCTGCCAGGTGCCGATCGCCTGCTACGCCGTGCTCGAAGGCGAAAACCTGTGGTTGCGTGGCCTGGTGGGCGACCCGGAAGGCGGCAACTTGATCACCGCGCAAGTGCGCGGGCCGCAGCGTGATGCGACGGCGCTGGGGATCCAGGTCGCCGAAGAGCTGCTGGACCAGGGTGCCGGTGCCATTCTGCAAAAAGTCTACGGCGAGGCCGGCCCGCAGTGACCGATTGGCGTGTGCTGCTGACGCGGCCTGCCGAGGAGTCTGCGCTGTTGGCGGCGTCGTTGTCGGATGTCGGGATTTTCAGCAGCAGCCTGCCGTTGCTGGAGATCGAAGCCTTGCCGGTCACGCCTGAGCAGCAGGCGGTCTGGGCTGACCTGGGTCGCTATTGCGCGGTAATTGTGGTCAGCAAACCTGCGGCGCGCCTTGGCGTGCAACGCCTGGAGCGACACTGGCCGCAGTTGCCGTGGTTCAGCGTGGGTGCCGCCACCGCCCAGGTACTGGCCGATCAGGGCCTGGACGTTCATTATCCGCCCAGCGGCGACGACAGCGAGGCATTGCTGGCCTTGCCCGCCTTGCGCGAGGCTGTTGCGCGCACCGATGCGCGGGTGTTGATCCTGCGCGGCGAGGGCGGGCGAGAGCTGCTGGCGGAGCGTTTGCGCGAGCAAGGTGCTAGTGTCGACTATCTGGAGTTGTATCGCCGTTTCCTTCCGGCCTACGACCCGGGTGTACTGATGCAGCGCATCCAGTTGGAACGCTTGAACGGCCTGGTGGTCAGCAGTGGGCAGGGTTTTTTGCACCTGCAGGCCCTGGCCGGTTCGGATTGGCCACAGGTGGCCCGGCTGCCGTTGTTCGTGCCCAGCCCGCGCGTCTATGAGATGGCGCGGGCGGCTGGCGCAGAAAAAGTTGTGGATTGTCGCGGCGCGAGTGCCGCGGCTTTGTTAGTGGCGTTACGGAGCCATTCCGTTCCCACTCTCTGATACGCAAAGGATGGATACGTGAGCGAAACAGCCTTGCCTAAAGATGAAGCTCAGCCCGCGCTCGATGCGCCGGGCCAGACACCGGTCACCGCGCCGCGCCGTGGCAATGGCCTGGCAATCGTCGCCTTGCTGCTGGGTGCTGCGGGCGTTGCCGCCGGCGGGTGGGGGATCTGGCAGGTCCGCACCCTGCAAGCCAGCAACCAGCAACAGCTGAGCCAGGTAAAGAGCCTCGACGACCAGTCCCAGACCCTCAAGCAAAGCCAGCAACAGTTGGCTGCACGCCTGGCGCAACTGCCGGGCGCGGACGAGCTGGAGGAGCGCCGCCGCTTGCTGGCCCAGTTGCAGGGCGACCAGCAGCGTTTGGGCCAGCGCCTGGAAACCGTGCTCGGGGCCAGCCGCAAGGACTGGCGCCTGGCGGAAGCCGAACACTTGATTCGTCTGGCGAGCCTGCGCTTGTCTGCCCTGCAGGACATCAACAGCGCGCAGTCGCTGGTCCAGGGCGCCGACGAGATTCTTCGCGAGCAGAGCGATCCGGGTTCCTACGCCGCGCGCGAGCAATTGGCCAAGAGCCTTGCCGCGTTGCGCAGTACCGAACAACCGGACCGTACCGGGCTCTACCTGCAATTGGCGGCCTTGCGCGATCAAGTCGTGCAACTGGCGGCGATTGCGCCGGAGTACCAGCTTCAGGAGCCGACATCCCATGGGCGTCCGACCACCGATACGGAAAACCGCTTGAGCCAATGGTGGGAGCAGCTCTCGCGTTACTTCCGCATCGACTTCAACCCCGATGACAACATTCGCCCACTGCTCGCCGGCCAAGGCCTGAACCAGGTTCGCCTGGCCCTGAGCCTGGCCCTCGAGCAGGCGCAATGGGCTGCGCTCAATGGCGAGGCGGCGGTGTACAGCCGTTCGCTGGGTGAAGCGCGCAGCGTGTTGCAGGACAACTTCAACCAGGACAACCCGCAGAGCAAAGCGATGCTCGCGCGTATCGCCGAGCTTGAGCCCAAGGCCGTCTCGGTCGTGACTCCGGACCTGGCCGCCAGCCTGGCCGCCGTGCAGGCATACCTTGAACGTCGTCACTTGCCTGCCGACGAAGCCAAGGCTTCGGCCGGCACGCCGGCGAGCCAGGAGTAGAGCCGATGAAGCGTTTCTATGTGATCCTGGTGCTGGCGATTGCGGTCGCCCTGGCGCTGGCCGTGGGCATTTCGAAACACACCGGCTACGTGTTGATTACCTATCCCCATCTGCTGCATTACGAGTCGAGCCTGTGGGCTACCCTGGTGGCGGTATTTGTCATCGGCCTGGCGATCTACCTGATTCGTGTGCTGTTGAGCCTGTTGAGCACCTCGGGCGGCGTGGTCAACCCATGGTCGCGGCGTAACCGCAGCCGTCGCGTGCAGATCGCGATCGAGCACGGCCAGATGGACCTCGCCGAAGGCCGCTGGGCCAGTGCCGAACGCCACCTGCATCGTGCCGCCGAAGCCGAACGCCAGCCGCTGCTGTATTACCTTGGCGCGGCCCGGGCGGCAAACGAGCAAGGGCGATATGAAGAGTGCGACGGCCTGCTGGAGCGCGCCCTCGAGCGACAGCCCCAGGCCGAACTGGCGATTGCCTTGAGCCATGCGCAATTGCAGACTGACCGTGGCGACACCGACGGCGCGCTGACCACCTTGCAGGCCATGCACGAGCGTCACCCGCATAACGCCCAGGTGCTGCGCCAGTTGCAACGCTTGCATCAGCAGCGGGGCGATTGGTCGTCGGTGATTCGTCTGTTGCCTGAGCTGCGCAAGGACAAAGTATTGCCGGCCGGCGAATTGGCCGAGCTGGAGCGCCGCGCCTGGGGTGAAAACCTGAGCCTGGCCGCCCAGCGTGAAGAGCAGGGTGAAGCGGGGTTGCAGGCGCTTGAGCGCGCCTGGCAGCAACTGACGTCCGCCCAGCGCCAGGAGCCGCCGTTGGTGCTGGCCTACGCCGAGCAACTGCGCCAGCTGGGCGCCGATGCCAAGGCCGAAGAGGTGCTGCGCGGCGCGCTCAAGCGTGTGTATGACAGCCACCTGATCCGCCTGTATGGCCTGTTGCGCGGCAGTGACCCGGCCCGTCAGTTGAAGTTTGCCGAAGGCTGGCTCAAGGATCATCCCGGTGATGCCAGCTTGCTGTTGACCCTCGGGCGCCTGTGCCTGCAAAACAGTCTGTGGGGCAAGGCGCGGGACTATCTGGAAAGCAGCCTGCAGGTGCAGCGTAACCCCGAGGCGTGTGCCGAACTGGCACGCCTGCTGGCCCAGTTGGGTGACACCGAGCGCAGCAACCAGCTGTTCCAGGAAGGCCTGGGCCTGCTGGACAACCGTTTGCTCGCCTCACCGTTGCCCGCGCCGGTGCGGGGTTGAAGTAGGAACAGGTACGAGGGTTGGCTCGGATGCATCCGACAGCCAACCCTTGGGTTCTGTGTAAAGACTCGGTTTAACTGGGTTCGTAATACATTCCTACGTTGCGTCAGGTTATGTCCTCCAAGCTCTGGCGGGATGTCCCTACGTTTTAACGGAATCGTCTGCTCTAACGCGTATTGAAAGGGGTCAGGCCTTTCCTCTACCGTAACGGCCTATCTCTCGCGGTACGGATAAACAATGTCTTTGGCCCCCTCACGCTCCTTGTTTTTCCTGGCGTTCATGGCCGGTGCGCTGACGTTGGGTGCGTCTTTCTACCTGGAATATGGCGCGCTGCTGCGGCCCTGCTTTCTGTGCCAGGTTCAGCGGCTATTCCTCGCCACCTTTACGTTGATCAACCTGGTCGCGGCTGTTCATAACCCCAAGCGCTACGGCATCTATGGGTACGGGGTGGCGAGCATGGGCTGTGCCGCGCTAGGCGCAATTACCGCGGTGCGCCAGGTGTTGCTGCAGAACACTGCGTCTGATCAGGCCGGCGATTGTTGGCCCAGTTTGCAGTACATGCTCGAAAACCTGTCGTTCTCGCAGGCGCTGCGCTCGATCTTCAACGGTACCGTCGACTGCGTGGAAATCACCTGGACCCTGTTCGATTTGAGCCTCCCGGAGTGGAGTCTGTTGTTTTTCGTGGCGATGTTGATCCTGGGTTTCATGCAGTTTTCACGGCTGATATTCAGCCAACGCTTGCGCCTGTCGACACGCTGAAAAGTGGTCGCAAGTTGTAGGACGGGATTAAACACTTGTATGAACTTTCTCTCCTGCGTACCTTGAAGCCATAGTCATGCGGGCATAATCTGGCCCGCATGCGTTATTGAAACCGTTGTCAGATGCGGCTTTGTCCGGCTGCCGCTTTATCCTTGAAGTACTGCGCGGGCACAGAGTGGCAGCGCCCCCTATAGGGAAGAGAGATCATCATGCTGGAAAGTTGTCAGAATGCTCAGGAACGCTGGGGTGGGGTGCACAAGCTGATCGACAGCTGGTTGAAGGCACGCCACGAACTGGTTCGGGCGTTTGATGCTCTCGGCGAGAAGCCCGAAGCATTAGCGATGAATCGCAAGCCGCTGCAGGCGTTTTGCGGTGTCTTGGTGGACTACGTGTCTGCCGGTCATTTTGGCGTCTACGAACAGTTGACCAAGGAGGCGGAAGCCTTCGACGATCAGCGTGGTCTTGAATTGGCCGAGACCCTCTACCCACGCATCGATGTGATCACCGAGAAGCTGCTGGCGTTCAATGACCTGTGTGATGCCGGCAAGTGTGTTGCCGAGAAATTCAAAGAGCTGGGCGGCCTGCTCCATGAGCGTTTCGAGTTGGAGGATTGCCTGATCGAAGTGCTGCACAATGCTCACCGGGATGTGGCTGTCGCCCAGGCCTGACCGTTGCTGACGAGATAAAAAAACGGTGCGTATGACGCGCCGTTTTTTATTGGATCAATGCCGGGTGCCGAGCAATTCGATCTCGAATACCAGGGGCGTGTAAGGCGGGATCAACGCGCCAGCACCGTCGGCGCCATAGGCCTGCGCCGATGGAATCACCAGGCGCCACTTCGCGCCCACCGGCATCTGTTGCAGCGCACTGCTCCAGCCGCTGATCACACTGTCCAGACGAAACCATTGCGCCTGGGTGCTTTGATCGAACACCGTCCCATCGGGCAATCGCCCCACGTATTTCACCTGAACCTCATCACTGGCCAACGGCTTGTTGCCGCTGCCGGGCGTGAGTTCCGTGAGCAGAACGCCATCGGCCAATTCGCGCACGCCGCTCGCGGCTTTTTCCTGGGTCAAAAACTGCTGTTCGGCCGTCAGTGCTTTTTCGCTTTGCGGTGCCTGAGCATCGGCTTCGTCCTGCGCTTCATGCTGCGCCAGGAGTTGTTCGATGCGCGCGCTATCCAGTGCCAGCGGTTTACCTTGATAGGCTTGCTTGAGACCCTCGATCAAGGCCTGGATCTGCAGGTCGGGGACTTCCTGGCGCAGCCGCTCACCGAGGCTGGCGCCCAGGCTGTACGCGAGGTCGTGCGCGTCCGGGGCAGTGGTTTTGGAGGGCGCCGGCTCGTTTGCATTGGCCACGGAAATCGCCAAGCCAAGCGCAAGAAAAAGGTAACGCGACATGGGTCTTCTCCAGCCGAAAGTGCGACGGATTATGCCAGTGTGAGAGGGTAAAAAGTGGCGTGGTTTTTCGTTATATCGATAAGATTTTTCGCACGGTGCAACGCAAGGCAAACGATACTGTCAACATGCCCTAGCGGCGGTAAGAGCAGAGGGCTAGTATGAGCCGCACCCACGTCAGCCAGGAGGTAAACCATGTCGGCCAAACAAAAGCCTGTAAATACCCCGTTGCACTTACTCCAACAACTCTCGGGCAGTCTGCTCGAGCATTTGGAAAGCGCGTGTTCCCAAGCCTTGGCTGATGCAGAAAAACTGCTCGCCAAGTTGGAAAAACAACGCGGTAAAGCGCAAGAAAAACTGCATAAGTCCCGCACCAAATTGCAAGACGCCGCCACTGCCGGCAAAGCCAAGGCTCAAGCCAAAGCCAAAGACGCAGTCAAAGAACTTGAGGACATGCTGGACGCCCTCAAGGATCGCCAAGCCGAAACCCGCACCTACATTTCCCAACTCAAAAAAGATGCTCAAGAAAGCCTGAAACTGGCCCAGGGCGTTGGTCGTGTGAAGGAAGCTGTATCGAAAGTGCTGGGCGCTCGTACACCGGCAAAAGCCGTTGCCGCCAAAGCGCCGGCTAAGGCCGCCGCCAAGCCAGCTGCCAAAACTGTTGCTGCAAAACCAGCTGCCAAGCCAGTTGCCAAGACCGCTGCTGCCAAACCGGCCGCCAAGCCAGCTGCCAAAACGGCTGCCGCCAAACCAGCCGCCAAGCCAGTGGCTAAAGCGGCTGCTGCAAAACCAGCACCGGCCAAGCCAGCCACCCCGGCAGCATCGGTTGCTACCCCTGCAGCGCCAAGCGCATCGACCAGCACCCCTGCGTCGGTCGCGCCAAGCAACAGCACTCCAACCAGCGCTTCCTAAGTGCCGGTGACTGCGACGCGCAGCTGCTGCAGCGCGTCGTGGTCAAGGTTGGCGGCTCCCTCAGCCGCCAGGCCTTCCAACCATCGTTGACCCATCGCCTCGCCTGTCAGCCATGTCGTTGCCAGCGCTTCCAGGCGCGCCAGCAACTCGCGTTCCGCGTCCAGCTCCAGGGCTTTGACCCGCTCCCGTAACGCCGCCAAGGGCGCATCCTGCTGCGCCACGGCCCGCCATTGCCGGCGTACCTGTCGCAACGGTTCAACCACCTGCGATTGCCAGGGCTCGGCGATTTGCCTCAGCGCCAGCGCGCGTTCACGCGTCAGCGCCACGCCCCGCTGTTCCAGCCACGCCCCGCAGAGCAACAGGCACACATCCGCGCCTTGTTCCTGCACGCGCAGGCACGCAGCCTCGACGCCGGGGCGGGCGTAAGTCGAGAGGGCAAAGCTCCATAGGTCAGCGCACATATTCACACCCAAGCCAGCGGCCAACGAAGCTGGTAGACTCCGCCGCCATTATGATCCGACTTCAAAGCCTAACATTACAGCGTGGCCCGCAACGTCTTCTCGAAGACGCCGAGCTGACCCTGCACGCCGGTCACAAAGCCGGCCTGATCGGTGCCAACGGCGCCGGCAAATCCACGTTGTTCGCCCTGTTGCTGGGTGAGCTGACCCCGGATTCCGGGGACTGCTTGCTGCCGGCCGACTGGCGCATCGCCCATATGCGCCAGGAGATCGACACCCTGGACCGCATCGCGATCGACTACGTGCTCGATGGCGACCTGCGTCTGCGCCAGGTGCAACACGACCTGGCCGCGGCCGAGAAAGCCCAGGACGGCGCCGCTCAAGCCCGCCTGCACGCGGAACTGGACAGCGCCGACGGCTACACCGCCGACGCCCGTGCGCGCAAGATGCTCGCCGGCCTTGGCTTTACCAACGAACAGATGGACCGCCCGGTCGCCGACTTCTCCGGCGGCTGGCGCATGCGCCTGAACCTGGCCCAGGCACTGATGTGCCCCTCGGACCTGTTGCTGCTCGACGAACCGACCAACCACCTGGACCTCGATGCGATCCTGTGGCTGGAGGATTTCCTCAAGAGCTACCAGGGCACCTTGCTGCTGATTTCCCACGACCGGGATTTCCTCGACGCCGTGGTCGACAACATCGCCCACGTCGAACAGAAGAAAATCACCCTCTACCGTGGCGGCTACACCGCGTTCGAACGCGCCCGCGCCGAACGCCTGGCCCAGCAACAGCAGGCGTTCGAGAAGCAGCAGGCGCAGCGCGCGCACATGGAAAGCTACATCGCCCGGTTCAAGGCCCAGGCCACCAAGGCCCGCCAGGCCCAGAGCCGGATCAAGGCGCTGGAGCGCATGGAAGAACTGTCGGCGGCCCACGTCGATTCGCCTTTCGATTTCGTGTTCCGCGAGTCGGTGAAGATCTCCAGCCCGTTGCTCGACCTGTCCGATGCCCGCCTGGGCTATGGCGAGAAAACCATCCTCGAGAAGGTCAAGCTGCAACTCACGCCGGGCGCTCGCATTGGCCTGCTCGGGCCGAACGGTGCGGGCAAGTCGACGCTGATCAAGAACCTGTCGGGCGAGCTGCAACCCCTGGCCGGTCGCCTGACCCGTGGCGAGAACCTGGTGGTCGGCTACTTCGCCCAGCATCAGTTGGACTCCCTGGACGCCAAGGCCAGCCCGTTGCTGCACCTGCAGCGCCTGGCGCCGACCGAACGCGAGCAGCCCCTGCGCGACTTCCTCGGCGGCTTCGACTTCCGTGGCGCGCGCATCGATGAGCCGGTGCTGAATTTCTCCGGCGGCGAAAAAGCCCGCCTGGCCCTGGCGTTGATCGCCTGGGACCGGCCGAACCTGTTGCTGCTCGACGAACCGACCAACCACCTCGACCTGGAAATGCGCCTGGCGCTGACCATGGCCTTGCAGGAGTTCAGCGGTGCGGTACTGGTGGTGTCTCACGATCGCCACTTGCTCAAGAGCACCACCGACAACTTCCTGCTGGTGGCCGACGGCAAAGTCGAAGAGTTCGACGGCGACCTCGACGACTACGCGCGCTGGCTGACGGAATACCGCCTGCGCAACGCGCCGACCAGCAACACCCCGGTCAACCCGGACAAAACCGACAAGAAGGCCCAGCGCCAGGCCGCTGCCGCCCTGCGTCAGCAGTTGGCGCCGCACAAGCGCGAAGCCGACAAGCTGGAAGCCGAGTTGGGCAAGGTCCACGAGCGCCTGGCCAAGATCGAAACCAGCCTGGGCGACAGTGCCGTGTACGAAGCCGCGCGCAAGGATGAACTGCGCGATCTGCTGGCCGAGCAGGCCAAGCTCAAGGTCCGTGAAGGGCAGTTGGAGGAAAGCTGGATGGAAGCCCTCGAACTGCTCGAAAGCCTGCAAGCGGAGCTGGAGGCGCTGTCCTGATGGACGCGCTGCAACTGCCGCTGCCGGCGCAATGGGTCGCGCCCGTGTGGATCGGCGTGCAAATCCTGCTGATCCTGCTGGCCGGCTACCTGACCCAGCGGTTTGTCGCCAAAGGCCTGACCCGCCTCGGCGAGCACTACCCCTTCCCGCCGCAGCTGTTGATGCCGCTGCGCGGCGGCTTGCGCTGGCTGATCATGGGCAGTGCGCTGATCTTCGTGCTGGAGCGCCTGGGCGTGTCCGCCACGGTGTTGTGGACTGCGCTGTCGGGGTTTGTCGCGGTGGCGGCGGTGGCGTTTTTCGCCATGTGGTCGGTGTTGTCCAACCTGTTGTGCGCGATCCTGATCTTCACCGTCGGGCCGTTCCGCCTCGGTGATGTGGTCGAGCTGGTGGACACCGTCGACAAGCCCGGCGTCAAAGGCCGGGTAGTGGCGATCAACCTGCTTTACACCACGCTGATCGAAGTCGAAGAGGCGGGGACCGGCGGCGTGACGGTGCAGGTGCCCAATAGCCTGTTCTTCCAACGCTCGGTGCGCCGCTGGCGCGACAGTGCTGTCCTCCCGGGCGAGCGCTAGCGTTCACATCTTGCAAAAAACTATAGCCAGCCTTCGGTCGGCAGCGTTAGCTTAAGGCACAACCGCAAACTCGCTGCTGAGGTGTGCAATGGCACTCGACACATGGCTGGCTTTTTTCCTCGCTAGTTGGATCATTTCCCTTTCTCCTGGCGCAGGCGCCATCGCCTCGATGTCCAGTGGCCTGCAATACGGTTTCCTGCGCGGCTACTGGAACGCCATCGGCCTGCAAATCGGCCTGGCGATGCAGATCGCCGTGGTCGCGGGCGGCTTGGGAGCCATTCTGGCGGCGTCGTCCACCGCGTTCTATGCGATCAAATGGTTTGGCGTGGCGTACCTGGTGTACCTGGCCGTCAAGCAATGGCGCGCGCTGCCCATGGACATGACCGATGACGCCGCAGTACGGCCGATCGGCAAGCCGATGGCGATGATGTTCCGTGGCTTTCTGGTCAACGCCAGCAACCCCAAGGCGTTGGTGTTCATGCTCGCGGTGCTGCCGCAGTTCGTGAACCCGCAGGCGCCGCTGCTGATCCAATACCTGATCCTCGGCGCGACGATGATCAGCGTCGATATGATCGTGATGGCGGGCTATACCGGCCTGGCGTCGAAAGTCTTGCGCCTGTTGCGCACGCCCAAGCAGCAAAAACGCATGAACCGCACGTTTGCCGGGTTGTTCGTGGGGGCTGCGGGCTTCCTCGCCAGCTTGCATCGCGCGACGGCTTGAACCCGGACCGTGCTGAAGAAACCGGATCGACAATGTGGGAGCGGGCTTGCTCGCGATAGTGGAGTGTCAGTCACCGAGTCAGTCGGCTGACCCACTGCTATCGCGAGCAAGCCCGCTCCCACATTGTTTTTGCGTTGCCTGTGCGCGTTGGGGGCAGCGCAGAATCGTCGGGCGTGGCGTCATTGCTACAGCTGAATCTGCTCTGTTACTCAAAATACAAATCACTTACACCTTGAGTCAAATCTCATAAAGCTCAACAATGTGTTACTTCGTATTTCCCTTTGAGATTCGTTCATGACTGCCCCCTTCCGTTTTCTCGCCTGGCTGCTATTGCCGGCGTTGATGTCGTGCAGCTTCAATCTGTTGGCCGCGCCTGCCGAGGGCGCCACGAAAGCCCTGCATTTGCTGGACTACATCGGCGCGGACTATCCGCCGACGGTAGCGGCGGGCAAGGTCGTCGATGAATCGGAATACCGTGAGCAGGTGGAATTTCTGGGGGTATTGCAGGGCCTGGTGGCTGAGCTGCCGTCCAAGCCCGAGCGCGCGGAATTGGTCAAAGGGGTCGATGAATTGGTCGCGGCCGTGACCGCTCGTCAGGAAGGCGCCAGCGTGGCGCACCAGGCCCGACAGTTGGGCGCCAAGCTGGCGGCGGCGTATGAAGTCAGCCAGGCCCCGGCGATTACGCCCGACCCGACCCGCGGCGCACCACTGTATGCCCAGCACTGCTCGGTTTGCCACGGCACGGCCGGCGCCGGTGATGGCCCGGCGGGTGTCGGCATGACGCCGCCACCGGCGAACCTGCAGAACGCGGAGCGCCTGGACCGCCTGAGCCTCTATGCGATCTACAACACGCTGGGCCTGGGCGTCGAAGGCACGGACATGCCGTCCTTCGCCGACCAACTGGACGAACGTCAGCGCTGGGACCTGGCCACCTACATCGCCGGCTTCACGGCCGACCCGGCTGCCGCGAAAAGCGCGCAACCGTTCAACCTCGCCGACCTGGCCCGCCAGACCCCCAATGAAGTGCTGGCCGCCAACGGCCCGGCCGCTGCTGCGACGTTCCGCGCCCAGCGTGCCCAGCCGCCGCAGGTCAAGCGCGGCCCGGCGCAGTTGCTCGACTACACTGCCGCCACCCTCGACAAGAGCCTTGCGGCGTTCCGCAACGGTGACCATGAGCAAGCCTACGACCTGTCGGTAGCGGCGTATCTGGAAGGGTTCGAGCTGGTGGAAAGCTCCCTGGACAACGTCAACGCCAACGTGCGCAAAGACACCGAGAAGGCCCTGATGGCCTATCGGCAGTCGTTGCAGGACGGCTTGCCGCTCGAACAGGTGCAGCAGCGCCTGGACGCCGCCAAGGGCAAGCTCACCGAATCTGCCGGCTTGTTGGGCGGCGATGGCCTGAGCTGGTCGTTGAGCTTTATCTCAGGCTTGCTGATCCTGCTGCGCGAAGGTCTGGAAGCGATCCTGGTGCTGGCGGCGGTCCTCGCCTTCCTGCGCAACACCGGCCAGGAATCGGCGGTGCGCGGCGTCCACGTCGGCTGGGGCCTGGCCTTGTTGGCCGGCTTGGCCACCTGGGCATTGGCGGCCTATGTGATTGATGTGAGCGGCGCCCAGCGCGAATTGCTCGAAGGTTGCACGGCGTTGTTTGCCAGTGTGATGGTGCTGTGGCTCGGCGTGTGGATGCATGACCGGCGCCACGCAGCGGCCTGGCAGGACTACATCAAGAGCAGCCTGGTGGGCGGCGGTGGCCGTTTCGGCTTCGCGCTGCTGGCGTTCTTCTCGGTGTACCGCGAGCTGTTCGAAGTGATCCTGTTCTACGAAACCCTGTGGTTGCAAGCCGGCCCGGCCGGGCACAACGCCGTGCTGGCGGGCGGCGCCACGGCGCTGGTGCTGTTGATGGGTCTGGCGTGGGTGATCCTGCGCGGTTCGGCGAAGCTGCCATTGGCGCTGTTTTTCGGGATCAACGCGGCGCTGCTGTGTGCGTTGTCGGTGGTATTCGCCGGGCACGGCGTGAAGGCGTTGCAGGAAGCCGGCATCTTCGGCACGCGGCCGGTGGCGTTCTTTGACTTCGACTGGCTGGGTATCCACGCCGATGCCTACTCGCTGAGTGCGCAGGTGGTGGCGATCCTGGCGATTATGGTGATGTATGGCCGCAGTCGGATCGCCGACAAGCGCCGGCTGGCGGCATAAGCATGCGCGTGTGGATCGACGCCGATGCTTGCCCGCGCGCGGCCAAGGACCAGGTGGTGAAGTTCGCCCTCAAGCGTCAGTTCGAGGTGGTGCTGGTGGCCGGGCAGAGCCAGATCAAGCCGGCCTTTGCCTGCGTGAAGCTGATCGTGGTGCCCAGCGGCCCGGACGCGGCGGATGACTACCTGGTGGAGCACGCGGTGCCCGGTGAACTGGTGATCTGCAGCGACGTGCCCCTGGCTGACCGCCTGGTGAAGAACGGCGTGACGGCCCTCGACCCGCGCGGCAAGGAATTCAGCCCGCAGAACATGAGTGAGCGGCTGGCGGTGCGTAACCTGTTCACCGATCTGCGCGAGCAAGGTCAGATGGGCGGTGGTCCACCGCCCCATGGGGAAAAGGACAAGCAAGCGTTCGCCAACGCACTCGACCGCCTGCTCACACGCTTGATGCGGGCCGGTTAGTCGTTTTCGTGGGTCAGCTCCAGCACCCGATCCACCAGCTTGTTGATGCCTGACGCGACTTCGCTGATGTTCTTGCCGAGCATATAGGCGGGGGTGCTGACCAGCTTGCGCGCGGTGTCTTCGACGATATCGTCCACCGCGCATGCCTGGTGGTGGGCGCCCATCTTGTCCAGCGCGGCGGCGGTGTCGGCATCGTTGCCGATGGTGCAGGTCACTCCCGGGCCATAGATCTTCGCGGCCAGGGCCGGCGAGATGCAGATCAGTCCCAGCGGCTTGCCCGCTTCGACAAAGGCTTCGGCCAGCGCCAATACCTGCGGGTTGAGGCTGCAACCGGCGCCTGCGCTGGCAAAGTTCGACAGGTTCTTCGCCGCGCCAAACCCGCCAGGCACGATCAGCGCGTCGAAATCCTCGGCGTTGGCTTCACGAATGTCTTTCACGTCGCCCCGGGCAATGCGGGCGGACTCCACCAGCACATTGCGCGACTCGGGCATTTCTTCGCCCGTGAGGTGGTTGATCACGTGCAACTGCGCGATGTCGGGTGCAAAGCATTGGACCTGAGCGCCGCGCTGATCCAGGCGCAGCAGGGTGATCACGCTTTCATGGATTTCTGCGCCGTCGTACACGCCACAGCCGGAAAGGATCACTGCAATCTTTTTGCTCATGGGCATTTCTCCTGATTCATGGCGTTAAATGTCTACTAATTTGTCATCTGTTGCCAATGGGAACTCCCGCCGCAGCCCCTAATCTTGATGCAATAAAAACAGACCGGACTAGCCCATGGACTTCGTGCCTTACGCGGTACCGTTTTTCATCGCCTTGATCGTGGTTGAACTGTTCGTCGACCGTTGGCGCGGCGCGCGCAATTATCGGGTGGCGGATGCCATCAACAGCCTCAGCACTGGCGTGCTGTCCACCACCACCGGGCTGCTGACCAAGGGCGTGGGATTGCTGACCTACGCATTCGCCCTCAAGCACCTGGCGCTGATCGAGCTGTCGGCCGAGAGCGTCTGGACCTGGGTGTTCGCCTTTGTGTTCTACGACTTCTGCTATTACTGGCTGCATCGCTGCGGTCACGAGCGCAATATCCTGTGGGCCGCGCATTCGGTGCATCACCAGAGCGAGGACTACAACCTCACCACCGCCTTGCGCCAGACCAGCACCGGCTTTCTGCTGAGCTGGATCTTCTATCTGCCTCTGGCCGTGCTCGGCGTGCCGCTGGTGGTATTTATCAGCGTCGCCTCGCTCAACCTGTTGTATCAATTCTGGGTCCACACCCGCCATGTGCCCAAGCTCGGCTGGTTCGAGTGGTTCTTCGTCACCCCATCCAATCATCGGGCCCACCATGCACAGAACGCTCTCTACATGGATCGCAACTACGGCGGGGTGTTCATTATTTGGGACCGGCTGTTTGGCTCGTTTCAGGAAGAAGACGAAAACGAGCCGGTGATCTTTGGCGTCACCACCCCCTTGGCCAGTTGGAACCCGCTGTGGGCCAACCTGCAGTTCTATGCGCAGTTGTGGAGTGACGCGCGGCGCACGCAAAGCCGTTGGGACAAGCTGCGCATCTGGTTCATGCGTACCGGCTGGCGGCCGGCCGACGTGAAGGCCAACTACCCGTTGACCAAGCCGGACTTGAGCCAGTTCCGCAAGTTCGAGGTGCCGCTGGATACGCGGCAACAGGTGTACGTCGCCGTGCAATTCGCGGTGTATGTGGGGTTTGGCAGTTATTTGATGAACGTCGGCGAAGGGCTGCCCACGGCGGCGTTGGTGCTGGGCTGGAGTGCAATGGCGTTGGGCCTGTTCAGCCTGGGCGTCGCCCTGGAGAACCGCCCGTGGGCGTTGAAGGCGGAACTGGTGCGTCTGGGCCTGAATGTGCCGTTGGTATGGCTGGCGCCGCTGGTCGGGCTTTGGCCGGCCAGCCACCTGGGCTGGCCGGGTCTGTTGAGCTACAGCTTGCTGAGCCTGATTGGCCTCTACTGCTGCCGAGGCCGGCTTACTCGACTGGCGTCTTAGGCGGCTCGGCCGGGCTGGTCTCACTCAGTTGTGCGGCCGCCAGTCGAGCCTTGGCGTCGGCACAGGCTTGACGGGCGATGCGCGCGTTCTTGAACCGCCGCCGCAGCCAGAGAACCAGGCCCAGCAGTAACAACGCACCCAGCACCCACAGCTCGTACTTCTTGATGCTGCCCAGCATGCCTTCCAGCACCGCGCCGAAATGGTACGCCGCCGCGCCGAGTGCCGCCGCCCAGACCGCCGCGCCAATGCCGTTGAGTAACAGGTAGCGCAAGGGCGGATAGCCGGACAGGCCAATCGCCACGGGCATCACCGTGCGCAATCCGTAGACAAAGCGGAAGCTCAACACCCAGATATCCGGGTGCTTGCGGATATGTTCCAGGGCTTTGTCGCCCATCAATTGCCAGCGCGGTTTACGTGCCAACAGTTTGCGGCCGTGCTTGCGCCCCATGTAATACCAAAGCTGGTCGCCGGCGTAGCTGCCAAAAAAAGCAACGACCACCACCAGGTTGATATCCATGTACCCACGGAACGCCAGGAAGCCTGCGAGAACGAGTATGGTCTCGCCTTCGAAGAACGTCCCGAGGAAGAGGGCAAAGTAGCCGAAGTCATGCAGAAATTGTTGAAGCATGGTCTGGGTGCTGGCGAAATGAACGCGCAGCCTACGCCTTCGCGATCATTCGTGAAAGTATCGAGATGTGTCACGAAGTGAACAATTCCTACAGAAACGCCGAATGCGACTACAGGTCGCATCGTTAAGCACAACTGTCATACCTTCGTCATAATGGCCGCTTATAACTGCAACACTCGCCCGTAAACGCGGGCTCAGGAGTCTGTCGTGAGCTTTACCCCTGCCAATCGCCTGTTTCCCGCGACCCGTCTGCGTCGCAACCGTCGTGATGATTTTTCTCGCCGTCTGGTCCGTGAAAACGTACTGACCACGAACGATCTGATCCTGCCGGTCTTTGTGCTGGACGGGGAAAACCGTCGGGAAGCCGTGGCGTCGATGCCGGGTGTCGAGCGCTTGACCATTGATTTGCTGCTGGAAGAGGCGGCGAACTGGGTCGAGTTGGGGATTCCGGCGCTGGCGCTGTTCCCTGTCACGCCTGCTGAACTCAAGTCCCTCGATGCCGCCGAAGCCTGGAACCCGCAAGGGATCGCCCAGCGCGCCACCCGTGCGTTGCGTGAGCGCTTCCCGGAATTGGGGGTGATCACCGATGTGGCCCTGGACCCGTTCACCACCCACGGGCAGGATGGCATCCTGGATGAAGACGGCTACGTGCAGAACGACATCACCGTCGACGCGCTGGTCAAGCAAGCCTTGTCTCATGCCGCCGCCGGGGCCCAGGTGGTCGCGCCGTCGGACATGATGGACGGCCGCATCCAGGCGATCCGCGAAGCCCTGGAACTGGCCGGCCATGTCAATGTGCGGATCATGGCCTACTCGGCCAAATACGCCAGCGCCTACTATGGTCCGTTCCGCGATGCGGTGGGCTCGGCCCTGAACCTGGGCAAGGCCAACAAAGCCTCGTACCAGATGGACCCGGCCAACAGCCATGAAGCACTGCACGAAGTGGCCGCCGACCTGGCCGAAGGCGCCGACATGGTGATGGTCAAGCCCGGGATGCCTTACCTGGACATCCTTTATCGGGTCAAAGAGGAATTCAAGGTGCCGACCTTTGTCTATCAGGTCAGCGGTGAATACGCCATGCACATGGCCGCGATCCAGAATGGTTGGTTGAGTGAAGGGGTGATCCTCGAATCCCTGACAGCCTTTAAACGTGCTGGCGCTGATGGCATTCTGACCTACTTCGCCGCCCGCGCTGCCCAATTGCTTAGAGAGCAACAATAGCCCTCACAGGAACACTCGATGAATACCGAAGGACTCTCAGAAGTTGCCGTAAAAGACGCCCACCCGGTGGTCGAATCCGTCGCCGAGACCCCGCCGGTGCCGGAGCCTGCGCCGCCGGTGGTGGTCGCCGAAGCGCCGGCCCCGGCGCCAGCGCCTGCCGTGGTGACCAACCTGGATGACAGCAGCCTGTACATCCACCGTGAGTTGTCACAACTGCAATTCAACATCCGCGTGCTGGAACAGGCGCTGGATGAGTCCTACCCGTTGCTGGAACGCCTGAAATTCCTGCTGATTTTCTCCAGCAACCTGGACGAGTTCTTCGAGATCCGCGTCGCCGGCCTCAAGAAGCAGATCACCTTCGCCCGTGAACAAGCCGGCGCCGATGGCCTGCAACCGCATCAAGCCCTGGCGCGCATCAGCGAGCTGGTACACGGGCATGTGGATCGCCAATACGCGATCCTCAACGACATCCTGCTGCCGGAACTGGAAAAACATCAGGTCCGCTTCATCCGTCGCCGTCACTGGACCACCAAGATCAAGACCTGGGTGCGTCGCTACTTCCGCGACGAGATTGCGCCGATCATCACGCCGATCGGTCTCGACCCGACTCACCCGTTCCCGTTGCTGGTCAACAAGAGCCTGAACTTCATCGTTGAGCTTGAAGGTATCGACGCCTTCGGTCGCGATTCCGGCCTGGCGATCATCCCGGCACCGCGTCTGCTGCCACGGATCATCAAGGTACCGGAAGAGGTGGGGGGCGCTGGCGATAACTATGTATTCCTGTCGTCGATGATCCACGCGCACGCCGATGACCTGTTCCAGGGCATGAAGGTCAAGGGCTGCTACCAGTTCCGCCTGACCCGTAACGCCGACCTGGCGCTGGACTCCGAAGACGTCGAAGACTTGGCCCGCGCCTTGCGCGGCGAGCTGTTCTCGCGGCGCTACGGCGATGCGGTGCGTCTGGAAGTGGCCGACACCTGTCCGAAACATCTGTCGGACTACCTGCTCAAGCAGTTCAACCTCGGCGAGAGCGAGCTGTACCAGGTCAACGGCCCGGTCAACTTGACGCGTCTGTTCAGCATCACCGGCCTGGACAGCCACCCGGAGCTGCAATACACGCCGTTCACGCCGCAGATCCCGAAACTGCTGCAAAACAGCGAAAACATTTTCAGCGTGATCAGCAAGCAGGACATCCTGTTGCTGCACCCGTTCGAGTCCTTCACCCCGGTGGTCGACCTGTTGCGCCAGGCCGCCAAGGACCCGCATGTACTCGCCGTGCGCCAGACCCTGTACCGCAGCGGTGCCAACTCGGAGATCGTCGACGCCCTGGTGGACGCTGCGCGTAACGGCAAGGAAGTCACCGCGGTGATCGAACTGCGCGCGCGCTTCGACGAAGAGTCCAACCTGCAACTGGCCAGCCGCCTGCAAGCGGCCGGCGCGGTGGTGATCTACGGTGTGGTCGGGTTCAAGACCCACGCCAAGATGATGCTGATCCTGCGCCGCGAAGCCGGTGAGATCGTGCGTTACGCGCACTTGGGCACCGGCAACTATCACGCCGGTAACGCCAAGCTCTACACCGACTACAGCCTGCTGACCTCCGACGACGCCTTGTGTGAAGACGTCGGCAAGTTGTTCAGCCAGTTGATCGGCATGGGTAAGACGTTGCGCATGAAGAAGCTGCTGCATGCGCCGTTCACCCTGAAGAAGGGCATGCTCGACATGATCGCCCGCGAGACTCAGTTCGCGCTCGACGGCAAACCGGCGCACATCATCGCCAAGTTCAACTCGCTGACCGATCCGAAGATCATCCGCGCGCTGTACAAGGCCAGCCAGTCCGGCGTGCGTATCGACCTGGTGGTACGCGGCATGTGCTGCCTGCGGCCGGGCATTGCCGGGGTCTCGCACAACATCCATGTGCGCTCGATCATCGGGCGCTTCCTGGAGCACACGCGGGTGTTCTACTTCCTCAACGGCGGGGAGGAGCAGATGTACCTCTCCAGCGCCGACTGGATGGAGCGCAACCTCGACAAGCGCGTGGAGACGTGCTTCCCGGTGGAGGGCAAGAAGCTGATCATGCGGGTCAAGAAAGAGCTGGAAAGTTATCTCACCGATAACACCCACAGCTGGAGCCTGCAGTCGGACGGCCGCTACGTGCGCAACACGCCGACCGGCAACCAGAACCCGCGCAGCGCCCAGGCCACCTTGCTGGAGAGGCTGGGTAGCCCGATTCTCGCAGTGAATTAACCGACCTAATGTGGGAGGGGGCTTGCCCCCGATGGCGATGGTTCAGTCAAAGTACCAAGTGACTGACCCACCGCCATCGGGGGCAAGTCGAATCGTCGCACCGCCCCTCCCACATGTATTTTCGGTGTTCTTTAGCGCACGTTCAGGCTGAACCCCACCCGCGTCAGCCACTCCGCTTCCTGGGCGAAGTCCGCCTGGGTCAGCTGGTTTTCCTCCAGCCAGCCTTCCGGGAACACCACGTCGAGGCTGTCGCCGCTGGCGCGCAGGGTCACCTGGGGCATTTCCTGGGTGCCACGGATGTGGTGGAACAGGATCGCAAAGCGCAGCAGCACGCACAGGCGGATCAGCTTGATGCCTTCGTCACCGAATTCGGCGAACTTGTCCTTGGGGATATTGCGGCGATGGCCGCGTACCAGCAGCGCGAGCATCTGCTGGTCTTCCCGGGAGAAACCAGCCAGGTCGGAGTGCTCGATCAGGTAGGCGCCGTGCTTGTGGTAATGGTAGTGGGCGATATCCAGGCCCACTTCATGCACCTTGGCCGCCCAGCCCAGCAGTTCGCGCCATACACCGTCTTCCAGGTCCCAATCCGCGGCCACCTGGTCGAAGGCATGCAGGGCTTTGCGTTCCACGCGGGCCGCTTGTTCCAGATCGGCGTGATAGCGCTCCATCAGCGAGCTGAGGGTGCGCTCACGCACGTCCTCATGGTGATGACGGCCGAGCAGGTCGTAAAGCACGCCTTCGCGCAGGGCGCCGTCGCAGTGGTCCATGCGTTGCAGTTCGAGGGCGTCGAAGATCGCTTCGAGAATCGCCAGGCCCGCCGGGAAAATCGTGCGGCGGTCGGGCTTGATGCCATCGAAGTCGATTTTTTCGGCATCTCCCAGCTTGAACAGCTTGCGCTTGAGCCACGCCAGGCCTTCGGCGTTGACCTCGCCGGTGCCATGGCCGCCGGCTTTCAAGGCCAGGCCGATGGCGCGGATGGTGCCGGACGAGCCGATCGCTTCATCCCACGACAGGCGATGCAGGGCGTGCTCGATGCTCATGATTTCCAGCCGCGCCGCCGTGTAGGCCTGGGCATAACGCGCCGGGGTGATCTTGCCGTCCTTGAAATAACGCTGGGTATAGCTGACGCAGCCCATCTGCAGGCTTTCGCGCAGCAGCGGCTCGAAGCGCTGGCCGATGATGAATTCGGTACTGCCGCCGCCGATGTCCGCCACCAGGCGCTTGCCAGGGGTGTCGGCCAGGGTGTGGGACACGCCGAGGTAGATCAGGCGCGCTTCTTCGCGTCCGGAGATGACTTCCACCGGGTGCCCGAGGATCTCCTCGGCGCGGCGGATGAATTCGCCCCGGTTACGGGCTTCGCGCAACGCGTTGGTGCCGACGATTCGCACAGCACCCGGGGGCATGCCGTTGATCAACTGGGCAAACCGCTTGAGGCAATCGAGCCCGCGCTGCATGGATTCTTCATTGAGCTGGCGCGCGTCGTCGATTCCGGCAGCCAGTTGGACTTTTTCGCCTAGCCGCTCAAGGATGCGGATTTCGCCGTTCTGGGCCTTGGCCACGACCATATGAAAGCTGTTGGAGCCCAGGTCGATGGCGGCGATCAGGGACAGATTCTTGGCTTGGGATTGCGGCATGGTTAGAGGGTCTCGGTCGATAACCTGACCATCGTGCCACGATCGACCGCTGGAGCCAACGCGTGGCGCTCCGGTAATTTTCCTAAGGGTGTCTGCGAGGAATTCTTGTGGGAAATGTAGGGTGGGTTTCTAAATATCCACTGAATGAGGTTTTAGTTTTGTAGGAGTTTTTAACTAGTTGTTGTTGTAAAGCTTTTTATGATTTTCCCTACAGAGTGCTTGTTGATGTTCCATTGGTTTTTTTGTTTAGGACTACCTCGCGGTCGGGTAAAGGCGACTCTTTGTTTTTACGGCTCCCACACTAACTGATGTGTTATCTGATTCTTTAATGAAGTGCCAAAGCGACAGACTGTCACCCGGCAATATTGCCTGGGTGTTATTTATTTATAGTCGTGCAGGTCCGGAGAAATAAGCCGTTTGGCGCTGGACTTGCCGAGAGATAAATAAAGAACGCCTGATAACTTTCAGTGACAGGTCGAATATGAAAAAAATTGTTGGATTGACTCTCGGTCTCGCTTGCCTGGCTGCGGCCATCAGTGCTAACGCATCCACCAGTGCCGAACTGGTCGTCAGGGGCACGATCAAACCCGCTGCCTGCAACCTGAGCATGACTGGCGGCGGCATTATCAATTACGGCGATATTCCTTCGGGCCAACTCTCCCAGACGGCGTTCAACCCGCTTCGGGAAATGACCACGCCCCTGTCCGTCAATTGCGGCACCGGCAGCGCTCCGTTCGGGCTGACATTCACCGACCTGCAGGCCGGCAGCAGGGTAACGGGCATCCTCAGCGCCCTTGGCGCAGGCTATACCGAGGTGCATAACTTCGGCTTGGGTTCGGTCGCTGGCAAAAATACCGGTGGCTATGCGGTTACGCTCAGGGACCTCAGGTCGCCGGGCAAAACGCTGACGGCTCTTACACGTGTCGGCGAAGGCGCGGCCTGGCAGAGCAGTGATGGCAAAGTCGCGAAATCGCCTAACCAATCTTCGTGGCGCAGTGGCACTTCGCTCATTCCGGCCGAACTCTCTCAACTGACCGGGACTATTGCAGTACGGGCCGTGATCAACAAAGGCCAAGACTTGAACCTGGCTCGCGACGTTACTCTTGATGGTCGCGCAACGCTTACTTTGGTTTACCTCTAAGCGGCTGAAATACAGCCGATCAAAGAACGCACGCGTTCTGATCGGCTGTTTTCATGTGGGTGCTTGGCTATCAATTGCCAACTTCATGGTCTGCGGGGAACACTGAGTGCGTAGTCTTTCAGTAATAAATAATCTGCTGTTGTTGTGTGCAAGTGTGTGTCTGTGTTTTACCGGCATGGTATTGGCGGACGGAATGTTGCCGGAAACCTCGGTTGTGGTTCTTTATGAGGAACAGGGCGAGGCCACGATAAATATCAAGAACACCGATTCGGGGCCGGCGCTGCTTCATTCAGTCGTACTGAACGTGCCCGAAGACGTAGAGCCCCTATTGATTGTCACGCCGCCTATTGCGCGTGTGGAACCCGGTGAAACCCAGTTGGTGCGTTTCATCAGCACCTTGGAAGCACCGCTGAAGACCCAGCGCTTGAAGCGTGTGTCCTTCGAGGGTATTCCGCAGGCGCGTGCCGCAGGGGGTGCGACCATCGGTATCACCCTTCGGCAGAACCTGCCGCTGATCCTGCACCCCAAAGGCTTGCCTCAACATCACACGCCCTGGGAGCTGCTGAAGTGGCGGCGGGCAGGAGAGATGCTGGCTGTTCACAACGACAGTGCTTATGTGGTGCGCCTGGCGCCGGAGGTGCAGTTGCTGCCCCAACGGGTTCTGGCGACGTTGCCGCGTGCTTACATTTTGCCGGGGGAGGCGTTGACGGCGAAGGTTGACGGAACATTGGACGGCTTGGCCGAAGTCGAGATCCAGCCCGCCACGGTCTATGGATTTTCGGTGGACAGCTACCGCGCCCCGATCAGTACCGATGGGGGTTGAGCGGCTTATGAAAAACCTGTCGAGTAACACGCCTGCGGTTTCCATCCGGTCTCGCCGCCCCACGCTGCTCATCGGGTTTGCGACCCTGTGGAGCTTGCCCGGCCTGGCTCCGGCGCTCGAGTTGGGCGAGGGTTTCGACCTCGCGGCACTGACCACCCACGGTATTGACCCGAAGGTCTCCGACTACTTCCGCAGTGCGGCGCGTTTTCGCGAAGGCGTCCAGGTGGTGGGGCTGCGGGTCAACGGGAACCCGCTCGGGTCAGTCGATGCGCGGTTCGACGCACAGGGGCAATTGTGTTTCACCCCGGGCTTGCTCGAGAAAGCCGGGTTGGTGCAGCCCCGCGCCGTTGTCCGCAAAGGCGCCTCACCGGACCAGGCCTGCCATGACTTTCTGGGCGCCTTCCCGACGACGATGGTTCGGCTCCGGCCCGGCATCGATGAGGTGGCACTGGTGGTGCCGACCCAGTCATTGCGTGAACCCCAGTGGGAGGCCGGGGACTTTGCCCAGGGTGGCGCAGCGGCGATGTTCAACTATGACGTGCTGGGTTTCGACAACCGTTCGCGCAGTGAGTCCAGCCGGTTCGTGTCGGCCTACACCGAAGCAGGCTTCAACCTGGGCGACTGGATTGTCCGCAGCCGCCAATTCTATGTGTCCGACAATGGCGACGCGCGCACCGAACACCTGTACGCCTTCGCCCAGCGGGATCTGGCCGTGCTGCGATCGACGTTCCAGGTGGGCCAGCTCTCCAGCAACAATCCGCTGTTTGGCGGCATCCAGTTGTCCGGTGTGCAGTTTTCCCCCGATGGCCAGTCGCGGATGCCGGCGGGCGGCAATAATGCGGTGGTCGAGGGGCTGGCCCAGAGTCAGTCGCGGATTGAAGTGCGCCAGTCCGGCGTGCTGATCCATAGCACGCTGGTGCCCGAAGGCCCCTTCCGGCTGACCGGGTTGCCTTTGCTCAATGGCACCAGCGACCTCGAAGTCAGCGTGATCGATGTACGCGGCGCCAAGCGCAGTTTCGTGGTGCCGGCGGCTTCGTTCGCGGGGGCGGCCCCGGCGGCGCCCGGCTATTATTTTTCGCTCGGCAAGGTGCGCGAAAACATCGACGCGCGGGCGCCGTCGCCGGTGGTCGCCATGGGCAGCGGCACCTGGGGTCTGGGGCGTGAATCGTCGGCGGGGTTTGGCTTATTGAGCACCGATGAATACTGGTCGGCAGGCGGCACCCTGAGCAGCGTCTTTTTCCAGCGGGTTGCGGTTGGCGCTCGCCACAATGTGTCCCGGGACGGCCGTAACGCGGTGTCGGGTTCGCGTAGCAGCGTGTCCGCGAGCAGCCCGGTCTACGCCAATATAGACGTCAACTTCAGCGCCACCACCCAGACCCGGGGGTATCGCGAGGTGCTTGAAGCGGGCCGCTCGTTCAAGGCCGACGAGTTGGGTTCGCGCTTCAAGAACCAGTACACGGCGGGCATGAGCTGGGCCGATCCAACCCTGGGCGTGTTCTCCCTGGGTTATTCGCGCAGCGCGCAATTTGACCGGCAAACGGCCGAACATGTGTTTGCTTCGTGGAACAAGTCGTTCAGTCACGTCGATGTTGCTTTGATCGCCGACTCGCAGGTGGGCGGCACGCGGCCGCGGCGTGACGCCAGCGTTGCCGCCGGCCGGCGCGATAGCACGGTGGACAATGATCTGTCGGTACGGTTGCAGATCAGCGTGCCGCTGGGCGGTGATCGTCGTGTGAACAGCTACGTCAGCCGGCGTGGTAACCAGTCCCGCGCCGGTACGGCACTCAGCGAACGGGTCAATGACTATGTGAATTACGAGGTAGGAGTCGAGCGCGACCTCAGCGCCCGCGAACAAGCGGTTCGCGGCCATGTGGACCTGCTGCCGCGCTACACCCGCGTCGGCCTGGGCGTCAGCCGAGATGCCCAGGGCACCGGTTATACGGGGCAACTGCAAGGCGGCATCGTCGCGCACGAAAACGGCCTGACCTTCTCGCCCTATCCCGTGCAGGACACGTTCGGCATCGTCTCCGTGGGGGATATCGGCTCCGCGAAAGTCGAAACCCCCCAGGGGCCGGTGTGGACCGACTTCACCGGGCAGGCCGTGATTGCCGGCTTGCCCGCGTATGCCAACAGCCGCGTCGAAGTGCAGACGCAGTCGTTGCCCAGGCGGGTTGACCTGAAGAACGGCACCCAGGTGCTCGCCGCCGGTCGCGGGTCCTTCAATACCGTCGCGTTCGATGTGGTGACAGTGCGCCGCGTGTTGCTCACCGCCAGCGATCAGCACGGTCAGCCGTTGCCCCAGGGCGCGTCGGTGTTCGGCCAGGATGGCCGCTTCCTCACCAGCGTGGTGGGCGAAGGCATGATTTTCCTGAATGACGTCAATGAGTCGCAAAGCCTGCGGGTTTCGTTGCCGGACTCTTCCACCTGCCAACTGAGCCTTGACCCCGGAACCCAGCCTGACCATGACAAGTTCTATGAGACCACGACGGCGGTGTGCCATGGCCGCTAAGTGGAGAAGCGCGGGCGTCGTCCTGTTCTGCGCGCTGTTGATGGCCCAGGGCGTGCGCGCTGAAAACTGCCGGTTGTCCGTGAGCCAGCCGCGCCTCGACTATGGCGTCATTCGCAGGGAGGCCGTCGTCCAAAGCACCTCCGTGGCCCTCGGCACCCGCACGCTGCACCTGAACGTCGTGTGTACGCAGCCTTCGATGATTGCGTTGCGCTTCATCGGTGCGGCGGATGGGCAAGGTTTCCGGTTTGACCGCCAGGGGCGTATGCGCCTGAGTCTCAAGCATGCCCAGGTCGATGGGCGCGCCGTCGAGTGGGGGGTGGCGCACTTGCCCGGTGAAACCGTCAGCGGGGCGTTGTTGCCGGGCCAGGTCCTGGTGGCACGCGCAGCAGGTCAAGCGCTGGTCGGCCAGCGCCTGACGGCCCAGGTCGATGTCGATATCGACCTGCCTTCCGATGCCCTGCAGGTCCGTGATGAAACGCGGCTGGAGGGGCAGGGCACCTTCGAGCTGGTCAGCCCGGCTGCCCCACCGAGCCGATGAAGTTGGCCAGTTCGGGGGTGCGGGGGTTGGCGAACAGCGCCTGGGGCGGGCCCACTTCATGCACCTTGCCTTGGTGCATGAACACCAGTTTGTCCCCGACTTCGCGGGCGAAACGCATTTCGTGGGTCACCATGATCAGGGTCATGCCGTCCTTGGCCAATTGGCGCACCACGCTAAGCACTTCATTGACCAGCTCTGGGTCCAGCGCCGAGGTGATCTCGTCGCACAGCAGCACTTTGGGCGACATGGCCAGGGCGCGGGCTATCGCGACGCGTTGTTGCTGGCCACCGGACAGGCGATCAGGGAAGGCGTCGAACTTCTCGCCCAGGCCGACCCGCTCCAGCATCTGCCGCGCCAACTGGGCGGCCTTGGCCTTGGGCACTTTCTGCACCACCTGCGGCGCGAGCATGACGTTTTCGCCCACCGTCAGGTGCGGGAACAGGTTGAACTGCTGGAACACCATGCCGACTTTCTGCCGCAGGCTACGCAGGTCGGCGCGGGCGGCGTCGAGGTATTCGCCGTCGACTTCGATCACGCCGTCGTTGATCGACTCCAGGCCATTGAGGGTGCGCAGCAAGGTCGATTTGCCCGAGCCGCTGCGGCCGATGATCGCGACGACCTGGCCTTCTTCAACGGTCAAGTCGATGCCCTTGAGCACATGGTGATCGCCGTAATACTTATGCAGGGCGGAAATTCTAAGCAGAGGCATGCAGTCTCCTTTCCAGGTAGCGCGCACTGAGGGACAAGGGGTAGCAGAGCAGGAAGTAACCGAGGGCCACCAGGCCATAGACCATAAAGGGCTCGAACGTGGCGTTGGCGAGCATGCCGCCGGTCTTGGTCAGTTCGGTGAAGCCGATGATCGAGGTCACCGCGGTGCCTTTGACCACTTGCACCGAGAACCCCACGGTAGGCGCCACGGCAATCCGCAGGGCCTGGGGCAGGATCACGTAGCGCAGCTGTTCCAGCGGGCTCAGGGCCAGGCTGGCCGAGGCTTCCCACTGCCCGTGGGCGATGGAGTCGACGCAGCCGCGCCAGATCTCGGCGAGGTAGGCGCTGGTAAACAAGGTCAAGGCAATCGCCGCCGCCAGCCAGGGCGAGATGTCCACCCCGAGCAGGGCGACGCCGAAAAACACCAGGAACAGCTGCATCAACAGCGGCGTGCCCTGGAACAGTTCGATATAGGTGCGGGCGACATTGCGCGGGAAGGCTTTGCGGCTGATACGCATCGTCATCACCAGCAGGCCGATCAGGCCACCGCCCACAAACGCCACCAGCGACAGCAACAGTGTCCATTGCAGGCCGATGAGCAGGTTGCGCACGATGTCCCAGAAGGAAAAATCACTCATCGGCTGTTCCTCATCACAAACCGGCGGCCGATCCAGTTGAGCAACTGGCGAATCATCAACGCCATGCACAGGTACACCAGGGTGGTCAGGGCATAGGTCTCAAAGGCGCGGAAGTTGCGCGACTGGATGAAGTTGGCGGCAAAACTCAGCTCTTCGGTGGCGATCTGCGAACACACCGCCGAGCCGAGCATCACAATGATGATCTGGCTGCTCAGGGCCGGCCACACCTTGCCCAGCGCCGACAGCAGCACCACATGGCGGAACGCCTCGAAGCGCGTCATCGCCAGGGCGGCAGCAGCCTCCAGCTGACCGCCGGGGATCGCCTGGATGCCGGCGCGGATGATCTCGGTGGAATAGGCGCCCAGGTTGATCACCATCGCCAATACCGCCGCTTGCCACTCGGTGATTTTCAGCCCCAGGGAGGGCAGGCCGAAGAAGATGAAAAACAACTGCACCAGAAATGGCGTGTTGCGGATCAACTCGACATACACCCCGAAGAACCAGGCGAACGGCTGGATTTTCCACGCCCGCACCACTGCGCCGACGGTGCCCAGGGCCACCCCCAGGATTGCGCCGATCGCCGTCAGTTCAAGGGTGAACAGGGCGCCGCGCAACAGCAGGTCGGTATTGGCCAGCACCGGCACAAAGTCGAATTGATAGGCCATGAATCAGCTCCGTCGCGGGCTTCAGAGATCAGCAGGCAGAGGTTCTTTCAGCCACTGCATTGCATTCTTTTCCAGGCTGCCGTCAGCCTTGGCCGCCACCAGGATCTGGTTGACCTTCTCCAGCAGCGCCGGCTCGTTCTTGTTCACGCCCACGTACACCGGCGAATCCTTGAGCTTCACTTTCAGCGCTGGCACGCGTTTCGGGCTGCGCTCGCTGATCGCAACCATCACCACGTTGCCGCTGGCGATCAGGTCGACCTGGCCGGCCAGGTAGGCGGCGATGGTCGAATTGTTGTCTTCGAAGCGCTTGATCGTGGCTTCCTTGGGCGCGACGGCCGTCAGCTCAATGTCTTCGATGGCGCCACGGGTCACGCTGATGGTCTTGCCCTTGAGGTCGTCGGTGCTGCTGATGGCGGCGTCAGGCGGGCCGAACACGGCCAGGTAGAACGGCGCGTAGGCCTTGGAGAAGTCGATGACCTTTTCCCGCTCGGGGTTCTTGCCCAGGCTGGAAATCACCAGGTCGACCTTGCCGGTCGTGAGGAACGGGATGCGGTTGGTGCTGTTGACCGGGGTCAGCTCCAGTTTGACCTTGAGCTGGTCGGCCAGCAGCTTGGCGGTGTCGATGTCCAGGCCGCGTGGTTTCATGTCGGGGCCGACCGAGCCGAACGGCGGGAAGTCCTGGGGCACGGCGACCTTCAAGGTGCCGCGGGCAACGATATCGTCCAGACCGTTGGCCTGGGCGGGTGCCTGGCTCAGCATCAGGCTGGCAAACAGGGCGGTGAGCAGGGCGCTGTAGCGCTTGGTCATGGGAACTCTCCGAGAAGGGCGAAGGGGCATTCTGTTTTTGCCCAGTGCACAGCCCATGCCATCCCGGCTCGGTTCGTCTGCAAGGCCGGGATTTGTTGAACTTCGGTGGTCTTACTGGTCTGAACAGTGAGCGCGGCTTTCGCACCTTTTTCGAGCGCCGCCCAAAGCGCGCGAGCCCCTTTGGGGCGTGGCTTGCCGCCGGGCACGAATAGCTTTACAACTAGCCGCTCAGTTGTCTGGAACCTTGAGTTTTTTATGAATTCCATCGCCCAAGCGGTACCGGAAGCGGCCTTGCAGGCCATCCGCAAACTGATCAAGGAGCAAGGCTTCGGGCCGGGCGACGCACTGCCGTCCCAGCGCGACCTGGCGCTGCAGTTGGGCGTGAGCCGGGCGTCATTGCGCGAGGCGTTGTCGTCCCTGAGTGCCTTGGGGGTGGTCAGCGTGCAGCCGGGCAAAGGCGTGTTCGTGCAAGAGGCACAGGAGCCGCCGGAGTTTGCGTGGCCCTTCGCGGCCCAGGCGACGCCGCTGGATATCTTCCAGTTGCGCTATGCCCTGGAAGGGTTTGCGGCAGGGTTGGCGGCCGTCACGCTGACCATTGATGAACTGGATAGCCTGGAAGAGAATGTCGAAGCCATGCGCAAGGTGCTCAAGGCCGGCGACTTCGAAGCGGCCGCGCGGCTGGACTTCGAATTCCACCAGCGCATCCTCCTCGCCAGCGGCAACCAGGCGATGGTCAGCATCCTGAGTGCCAGCGCCGAGGTGTTCCTGGAGAGTCAGAAGCTACCGTTCATCCGGCCGGAGCGGGCCATGGAAACCTGGCAGGAGCACCGCAGAGTCCTGCGCGCCCTGGCCCGGCGCGCGAGCGCGGCGGCGCAGAAAACCATGCAGGAACATGTACGTAATGCGGCGTTGCGCACCGGGATTGCATTCGTGACTCCCGTAGCGCCGTGAGCGAGGCGATACCCAAACTCATGCGCCACCATAGCAAGAGTCAATCAGAGGCGGCTTCCTGAACGAGGGAAGGGCAGCTATGATGGGCCACGTTTTTTTTGCTTACAATCCGGAGACATCCATGAGCAACGATCTTATCAAGCACGTCACCGACGCGACCTTTGAGGCCGAAGTACTCAAGGCTGCTGGCCCGGTGCTGGTTGACTACTGGGCTGAATGGTGTGGCCCTTGCAAAATGATCGCTCCGGTTCTGGACGACATTGCAACCGAGTACAACGGCAAATTGACCATTGCCAAGCTGAACATCGACGAAAACCAGGAAACCCCGGCCAAGCATGGCGTGCGTGGTATTCCGACCCTGATGCTGTTCAAGGACGGCGAAGTCGCAGCGACCAAAGTGGGCGCGCTGTCGAAGTCCCAACTGGCTGCATTCATCGACGTGAACATCTAAGCGCCGTCAAAAAAGCCCCGCAAATTGCGGGGCTTTTTCGTGAAACAGGGCTAGACGCTCCGAAACTCAGGTGGTACATTCGGCCCCGCACTGGTTTCTCCACTGCCCCCTGCAAGCCGTCGCCGACGCATTCCTTTTCGATTAGTACGCGATCCTGTCGCCTTCTCTGCGGCGCGGCCTCATTAAGCCAAAAGCTTAATTTCCCCCCTCCATAAATGATTACGTCATTCCTATATGAATCTGACTGAACTCAAGCAAAAGCCGATTACCGAACTGCTCGAATTGGCCGAACAGATGGGCATAGAAAATATGGCCCGTTCGCGCAAGCAGGACGTGATTTTCTCCTTGCTCAAAAAGCACGCGAAAAGCGGCGAGGAAATCTCCGGTGATGGCGTGCTGGAGATTCTCCAGGACGGCTTCGGCTTCCTCCGCTCTGCAGACGCTTCCTATCTCGCCGGTCCAGACGATATCTACGTCTCGCCGAGCCAGATCCGCCGCTTCAACTTGCGCACCGGTGACACCATCGTTGGCAAGATCCGTCCGCCGAAGGAAGGCGAGCGTTATTTCGCCCTGCTCAAGGTCGACACGATCAACTTCGATCGTCCAGAGAACGCGAAAAACAAGATTCTCTTCGAGAACCTGACCCCGCTGTTCCCGACCGTGCGAATGAAGATGGAAGCCGGCAACGGTTCTACCGAAGACTTGACCGGTCGTGTAATCGACCTGTGCGCCCCGATCGGCAAGGGCCAGCGCGGCCTGATCGTCGCACCGCCGAAAGCCGGTAAGACCATCATGCTGCAGAACATTGCAGCGAACATCGCGCGTAACAACCCTGAAGTTCACCTGATCGTGCTGCTGATCGATGAACGTCCGGAAGAAGTGACCGAAATGCAGCGCACCGTGCGCGGCGAAGTGGTTGCCTCGACGTTCGATGAGCCGCCAACCCGCCACGTGCAGGTTGCCGAAATGGTGATCGAGAAGGCCAAGCGCCTGGTCGAACACAAGAAAGACGTGGTGATCCTGCTCGACTCCATCACCCGTCTGGCCCGTGCCTACAACACCGTGATCCCGAGCTCCGGCAAGGTATTGACCGGTGGTGTCGATGCCCACGCCCTGGAGAAACCGAAACGTTTCTTCGGCGCCGCGCGGAATATCGAAGAAGGCGGCTCGCTGACCATCATCGCCACCGCGCTGGTTGAAACCGGCTCGAAGATGGATGAAGTGATCTACGAAGAGTTCAAGGGTACCGGCAACATGGAACTGCCCCTGGACCGTCGTATCGCTGAAAAGCGTGTGTTCCCGGCGATCAACATCAACCGCTCCGGCACCCGCCGTGAAGAGCTGCTGACAGCCGACGACGAACTGCAGCGCATGTGGATTCTGCGCAAGCTGCTGCACCCGATGGATGAAGTCGCGGCCATCGAGTTCCTGATCGACAAGCTGAAAACCACCAAGACCAACGACGAGTTCTTCCTGTCGATGAAGCGTAAGTAATACGACGTTTCAGGTCCAAAAAAAATGGCGTCCTTCGGGGCGCCATTTTTTTTGTATCTAGAAAGGGAGGTTTGAGCGCTTAAAGTGTCAGTTAAGAAACAAAAGGATGAGCGAGGCTACGCTCGTTCCCATTCGTTTCTGGCTGACTCTGGATTTATGACCATTCTTGCTTACCGAAGAGACATTGATGGCTTGCGTGCTGTCGCTGTCCTCGCAGTCGTGCTGTTCCACTTTGGCGTTCCGGGTGTTACTGGCGGCTTTGTCGGTGTCGATGTGTTCTTCGTGATTTCCGGCTTCCTGATTACCTCGATCATCTGGCGCGAACGCCAGGCTGGGCGTTTCAGTTTCGTGGGCTTCTGGGCGCGCCGTGCCCGGCGTATCTTGCCGGCGTTGTTCGTGATGATGGCCGCGACACTGGCCGTGGGCTGGTTTTTGCTGGCGCCCAAGGACTATGAAGAGCTGGGGCGGTCGGCGCACTACCAGGTGACCTTTACCTCCAACCTGCTGTTTGCACGCCAGCACGGTTATTTCGATGCAGCCTCCGACATAAAACCCTTGTTGCACACCTGGTCGCTGGCGGTGGAGGAGCAGTTCTACATCTTCTTCCCGCTGTTGCTGGCCCTGCTTTCAAGCCGCTTGAAACACTGGCGCCTGGCGTTGTTCGCGGTGCTGCTGGTGTCGTTTGGCATGAGTGTCTGGGCGGTTTCCCATCAGCCGCAGAAAGCGTTCTACCTGCTGCATCTGCGTGCCTGGGAATTGCTGGCCGGCGCCATGCTGGCGGTGATGCCGAAGGTTGAGTGGCGCGCCTCGCCGCCCCTGGCGCAAGCGGTCAGCCTGGCTTCCCTGGCATTGATCCTGACTGCCATATTCGGTTTCGACCGGCATACACCGTTCCCTGGCGCGGCCGCTTTGCTGCCGGTGCTGGGCGTGGTCGGGTTGATTTGGGCCAATGGGCAGCAAGCCACCTGGGTCGGGCAGCTGCTGAGTTCGCGGCTGATGGTGGGGCTGGGGCTTATCTCCTATTCCTGGTATCTGTGGCATTGGCCGGTGTTCGTGTACGCCAACTACGCAGCGGTTGATGGCTTGAGCGCGGCGGAATTGGCCGGGTTGATGCTGCTGAGCCTGGTGCTGGGTTATTTGTCCTGGCGCTTCGTGGAGGCGCCATTCCGGGAAAAACGTCTGCTGGCCGGACGCAAGGCGATCCTGGCTGGCGCCGCGGCCGGCATTTTGTGTCTCGGCCTTACTGGCCTGGCATTGCGGGAAGCCGATGGCGTGCCGTGGCGCCTGTCCGAACAGGCATTGCGTTATGCCCAGGCGAAGAAGTGGAGCCCGGAGCTGACGGCCTGCCTGGCGGACAAGAACACCCCGGATGAGCGGCTGTTCTGCCATTTCGGCCCACAAAGCCACTCGGTGTCCGCGCTGGTCTGGGGCGACAGCCACGCCACCGCATTGATTCCGGCGCTGAAGGATGCGGCCAAACGGCACGATATCAGTCTGGTCCAGGCCAGTTTCGCCGGTTGTGTACCGTTGGACGGTCTGGAGAACATCACCCAGTGCGCGCATTTCAACCAGCGCGTCGAGCAGGCCCTGGCCGAGCAGTCGTTCAGCGATGTCGTGCTGGCGGCGCGCTGGAGCCTGTACCTCTATGGGCAGATGTCGGGTGACAAGGAACATGCGCTAAAAGACCTGGGCACCGGCAAGTACGTGCGTGCCGTGGCCGAGCAGCGTTTCGAACAGGGCCTGCGTGAACGCATCCAGGGGCTGCGCGCCGCCGGGCATCGCGTGTGGCTGGTCAAGGAAGTGCCGTTGCAGGAAATCATTGTGCCGTACCGCCTCAGTCGCCTGGCCATGATGCACCGGCCGGTGGACGGCGAAGGGCTCCCCGTGGCGGAGCACGAGAAGCGCCAGGCCTTTATCACTCGACTGTTTGACGAGCTGGCCGCCGCCGACAGTGGCGTCACCGTGCTGGACCCCGCGCCCCTGCTGTGTGGCGCCGACGGCCTGTGCCGGGTCGAGCTCGACGGCCGCGCGCTGTACACCGACGATAACCACCTCTCCGACGTCGGCGCGCGACATGTCCAGGCGTTCCTGGAACCGCTGTTCCGTTCGCTGCAATCACGGGGGCTGACGGCCAATTAAGCTGCCAGCCGTCCTCAGAGCAGGTAGGATGTACGCCTATTTTACGGGTGGCATGGTTAATGAAATTCAAGGATCTTCGGGATTTCGTGCAGCAACTTGAGCAGCGCGGAGAGTTGAAACGCATCCACGTGCCGGTTTCGCCGGTGCTGGAAATGACTGAGATTTGCGACCGTACCCTGCGCAACAAGGGCCCGGCGCTGCTGTTCGAGAACCCGACCGGTTTTGATATCCCGGTGCTCGGCAACCTGTTCGGCACCCCCGATCGCGTGGCCTTTGGCATGGGCGCCGAGTCGGTCAGCGAATTGCGCGAGATCGGCAAGTTGCTGGCGTTCCTCAAGGAGCCCGAGCCACCCAAGGGCTTGAAGGACGCCTGGTCGAAGCTGCCGATCTTCCGCAAGATCATTGCCATGGCGCCCAAGGTGGTCAAGGACGCGGTGTGCCAGGAAGTGGTCATCGAAGGCGATGACGTCGACCTGGGCATGCTGCCGGTGCAGACCTGCTGGCCCGGCGATGTCGGCCCGCTGATCACCTGGGGCCTGACCGTCACCAAGGGCCCGAACAAGGATCGCCAGAACCTCGGCATCTACCGTCAGCAAGTGATCGGCCGCAACAAGGTGATCATGCGTTGGCTGAGCCACCGCGGCGGCGCGCTGGACTTCCGTGAATGGTGCGAAAAGCACCCCGGCAAGCCGTTCCCGGTCTCCGTGGCCCTGGGCGCCGACCCGGCCACCATCCTCGGCGCCGTGACCCCGGTGCCGGACAGCCTGTCCGAATACGCCTTCGCCGGCCTGCTGCGCGGCAACCGCACCGAGCTGGTGAAGTGCCGTGGCAACGACCTGCAAGTGCCGGCCACCGCGGAAATCATCCTCGAAGGCGTGATCCACCCCGGCGAAATGGCCGACGAAGGCCCCTACGGCGACCACACCGGCTACTACAACGAAGTCGACAGCTTCCCGGTGTTCACCGTCGAGCGCATCACTCATCGGATCAAGCCGATCTACCACAGCACCTACACCGGCCGTCCGCCGGATGAGCCGGCGATTCTCGGTGTGGCGCTGAACGAAGTGTTCGTGCCGATCCTGCAGAAGCAGTTCCCGGAAATCACCGACTTCTACCTGCCGCCGGAAGGCTGTTCGTACCGCATGGCCATCGTGACCATGAAGAAGTCGTACCCAGGCCATGCCAAGCGGGTCATGCTCGGCGTGTGGTCGTTTTTGCGACAGTTCATGTACACCAAGTTCGTTATCGTCACCGACGACGACATCAACGCCCGCGACTGGAACGACGTGATCTGGGCCATCACCACGCGCATGGACCCCAAGCGCGACACGGTGATGATCGACAACACGCCGATCGACTACCTCGATTTCGCCTCGCCGGTCTCGGGCCTGGGCTCGAAGATGGGCCTGGATGCCACGCACAAATGGCCGGGTGAGACCACCCGCGAGTGGGGCAGGGTGATCGTCAAGGACGAAGCCGTGACGGCGCGTGTCGATGCGATCTGGAAAGAGTTGGGAATAGATTGATGCGTGTGACCCTGCAACCTTCCGGCGCCGTATTGGAGCTGGTCCCCGGTGAGCGAATCCTCGAAGGTGCGCGCCGCCTGGGCTACGAATGCCCGCAAGCCTGTCGCAATGGCGTGTGCCACGTGTGCGCGGCGCTGTTGGTGGACGGCCGGGTGCGGCAGTCCGGTGAAATACGCGACCACGGGGAGTTCTACACCTGCATCGCCGAGCCGCTGGAGGATTGTGTGGTGTTGTGGGATGGCGTGCTGGCGCCGGGAGAGTTGCCGTTGCGCAAGTTGTCGTGCCAAGTGAGTGAATGCGTGCAAGTCGGTGGCGATGTATGGCGCGTGCGCTTGCTCGCCCCGGCCGGCAAGGCCGTGCGTTACCACGCCGGGCAATACCTGATGATTGAACGGGATAACGGCGAGAAGTCGGCGTTTTCCCTGGCTTCGGCGCCCCACGCCGGACGCGAACTGGAACTGCACGTGCTGGCCCGCGAGGACAGCGCGCGCAATCTGATTGAGCAGTTGCAGCGCAACCGGATGGCCCGCATCGAGCTGCCGTTTGGCGATACCCACCTGGCCGAGTTGCCCGATGGGCCGTTGGTGCTGATCGCTGCGGGCACCGGCATGGCGCAGATGCACAGCCTGATCGAGCACTGCCGCGCCACCGGCTTCAAACACCCGGTGCATTTGTATTGGGGCGTGCGGCGTCCGGAAGATTTCTACGAGATCGAGCATTGGGATCAATGGCTGCAACTGCCCAACCTGTTCCTGCACAAAGTGGTCAGTGACCTGTGCGGTTGGGAAGGACGCTGTGGGCTGTTGCATGAAGCGGTGTGCGAAGACATCCACGACCTCAAAGGCGTGCATGTCTACGCCAGCGGTTCACCGGCGATGATCTACGGCACATTGGATGCGCTGGTGGCTGCGGGCATGGATGCACACCAGATGCGCGCCGACGTATTCGCCTACGCCCCGCGGCCCTGAAACCTGCGCCGGCTCTGGTGGAAGAGCTGGCGTTGCCGTCAGAAACGCACGCCGGTCGTGATCATCGCCGCATTGAACCCCAGCAGCACCAACTCCGCCGCCACCGGCCCGTAATGGGTGCCCACGGACGGTATGATCACCGGCGCCACGCCGAAACGGTTCAACGGGATTTTGTCGCGGTACTTGCCGCGATAGCCCTGGATCGCCCCGCCGGTCAGTTTCAGATACACCGGATAGTCGGTCATGTCATAGCGTTTGCCCGCGTAGACGTAGTACGAGCGTTGGCTGAACGAGTTGCGGAACGTCGCCGCCCCATACACCAAACCTGACGCTTCATTGCGCTCCAACCCAAGCAAATCCTGGTTGTTGTTGTGGTCCGGGTCGGGGGAGAAGTGCCGGGTGTAGACGCTGGTCTGCGCATACCAGAAGCCCTTGTCATCGTCGACGGGCGGGGTTTCGACAGCGAGAGCGGTGGTGGCCTGGGCCAGGAGCAGCAGGCCCGGCAATCGTAATTTTTTCATAGGTGCGACCTCGAGTAATCGGTGTGAGGGGTGACCGACTGAGTCGTGCCAGCTGCGCTATTTTGACGGTCAAGCGCTTTGCCGGGCTGAACCGGAGCTGAAAATACTGGGATTGCTTCTGGAGAATGCGGTGGTCGTTCAGCCTATTGTACTTTTTTGCCGTATGGTCACAGCAGCGCGTTTTATTACGGTAGAGTTGCTAACAATTGGTAACACATAGGAGGCGAGCCACTTTTCGCCATGACCGCCATCGAATCCGATCTTTTGCAATTGGCTTACCCTCCGCGGCTCGATCTGGGACCGCAACTCACGCACGAACAGTTGATGAACTCGATGCAGGCCACCATGGCCCGGCATAAGGGCGGGCCGGTCTGGCTATTCGCTTACGGTTCGCTGATCTGGCGGCCGGAATGTTCATCGACCGAGCGGGTTCGGGCGCGGGTCCATGGCTATCACCGTGGTTTGTACCTGTGGTCCCACGAGCATCGGGGTACGCCGGAGTTGCCCGGGTTGGTGTTCGGCCTGGATCGTGGTGGCTCGTGCAGCGGGTTTGCCTACCGTCTGCCGGAAGATCAGTTAGAAGCCTCGCTGTACGCCTTGTGGCAGCGCGAAATGCCTTACCCCTCCTATCGGCCGCACTGGCTCAGCTGCCGTCTGGAAGATGGCAGTCGGGTGCAGGCATTGGGGTTTGTATTGGAGCGGCACCTGCCGAGCTACGCTGGCAATCTGCCCGACATCGTGCTCAGCCACGTGCTGCAAAGCGCTTGCGGGCGTTACGGCACGACGCGCGATTATGTCGAGCAGACCGTCAACGCCCTGCGCAGCCACGCCATGCCAGACAAAAACCTGGAGGCGCGGCTCAAGCGTTGTGCCAAGGATTGCTCAGGCGATTAACGCGCCAAACGCAGGAAATATGAGCCAATGCATGTTCTCTACGAACATGTCGCGAATAGACAGGTGATGGTCGAGGACACCGCCCCTCCCACATTCAAGCGCATTTCACCTCGGCAGGCGGGTTTGCACGACCACCTTACCCACCGCCTTGCGCTGCCCCAGGTCATTGATCGCCTGGGCCGCCTGTTCCAGCGGATACACCTGCGACACCAGCGGTTTCAACTTGCCCTCGGCATACCAACCAAACAGCTGCTGGAAGTTCGCCGCATTGTCCTGCGGCTGGCGCTGGGCGAACGCGCCCCAGAACACTCCGACCACGGCCGCGCCCTTGAGCAGCGCCAGGTTCACCGGCAGCTCCGGAATGCGCCCGCTGGCAAAACCCACCACCAACAGGCGGCCGTTCCAGGCGATGGCGCGGATGGCCTGGTCAAACAAGTCGCCGCCCACCGGGTCGTAGATCACGTCGGCGCCGTTCCCGTCGGTCAGGCGCTTGACCTCATCTTTCAGGCTGGCTTCGCTGTAGTTGATCAGCTCATCGGCGCCGGCGGCCTTGGCCACCGCCAGTTTGTCGGCGCTGCTGGCGGCGGCGATGACCCGGGCGCCCATGGCCTTGCCGATTTCCACGGCAGCCAGGCCCACGCCGCCGGAGGCGCCGAGGACCAGCAAGGTTTCGCCGGGCTGCAGGTTGGCCCGTTGTTTCAGCGCATGCATCGAGGTGCCGTAGGTCATGCTGAACGCGGCGGCGGTGTTGAAGCCCATGCTGGGCGGGATCGGCAGCACGTTATAGCCGGGCACCGCGACCTGTTCGGCAAAACTGCCCCAGCCGGTCAGCGCCATCACGCGGTCTCCTACCTTCAGGTGGCTGACCTTTTCCCCCACTTCACTGACCACGCCCGCTGCTTCGCCACCCGGCGAGAACGGGAACGGCGGCTTGAACTGGTACTTGCCCTCGATGATCAGCGTGTCCGGGAAGTTGACCCCGGCGGCATGCACGTCCAACAGGATTTCGTTCTTCTTGATCGCCGGGCTGGCGATGTCTTCCAGCACCAGGGTTTCGGCGGGGCCGAAGGCTTTGCACAGCACAGCTTTCATCGGACTATTCCTTTTGGCGTCGTGGCCGATAAGTGTAGGAGGGTATGCCCGTGGGTCAACGAGCATGCCCGGGCCTGATAAGTCGCCATAAGCTTGTGCTCTGCCTTGCTAGCGTTATGCTACTGGGCTACCGAATGTGAGGAATGAACTGTGAAAGCGTGGATTCTGTTGATGCTGGCCCTGACCTTGCCAATGGCGGCCCAGGCGCAAGAGGCGAAAGAAGGCGAGGCGCCGAAGGTCAGCTATATCAGCCTGGCCCCGCCGTTCGTGGGCAACTATGGCTTGGACGGTACGTCCAAGCTCAAGGTGTACAAGGCCGATATCGCTCTGCGCGTGACCGGCACCGACGCGGCCGCCGCCATCAAAGCCAACGATGCGTTGATTCGTAATCAACTGGTGGCGCTGTTCACCCAGCAAACCAACGAGACCATGAGCACGGTTGAGGGCAAGGAAAAACTGCGCCAGGAAGCCCTGAAGCAGACCCAGCAAGTGATGAACGACGAAACCGGCAAGCCGGTGGTGGAAGACCTGTTGTTCAACAACCTGATCATCCAATAGTCGCGGCGCGACGATCGCAAGCAAGCCCGCTCCCACAAGGGAATGCGTTCCACCTGTGAGAGCAGGCTTGCCTGCGATAGCGGCCGGGCAGGCACCTCAAGACGCCAGGCTCTTGCGGAACCGCGCCAGCGCCACCAAAAAGAACAGCAAGCCAATTCCCGCCAGCGCCAGCATGTCCGGCCACACCACGCTCATGCCCGCATCGCGGAACAGGATCGCCGCGCTCAGGCTCACAAAGTGCGTCGACGGCGAGGCCTGCATCACCCACTGCAACCATTCGGGCATGCTGTCCAGCGGCGTGCTGCCGCCGGAGAGCAACAGCATCGGGATGATCACTGGGATTGCCAGCAAGCCGAACTGCGGCGTCGAGCGGGCGAGGGTGGCGAGGAAGATCCCCAGGGCGGTGCTGGCAAACAGGTACAGCGCGGTCACGAACAGAAACAGGCTCAGCGACCCGGCCAGCGGCACGCCGAGCATGCCCTTGACCACCACTTCCAGTGACACCCAGGTACACAGCACCACCACCAGCAGGTTGCTCCAGATTTTCGCCAGCATGATTTCCAGCGCCGTCAGCGGCAGCACCAGCAAATGGTCGAGGGTGCCATGTTCGCGCTCGCGCAGCAGCGCGGTGCCGGTGAGCACGATGGCGAGGATGGTGATGTTGTTGACGATCTGGATGACCGCGAGGAACCAGCCGCCCTCCAGGTTGGTATTGAACAGCGCCCGCGTTGTCAGCAGCGCCGGCGCTTTGCTGGCGGAGTCGGCCTGGCCGCTGTAGGTCAGCAGCTCGCGTTGGAAAATCCGCCCGATGTAGCCGGCGCCCATGAATGCCTGGCTCATCGCCGTGGCATCGACGTTCACCTGCACATCGGGCTCGCGACCGGCCAACAGGTCGGCCTGGAAATTCGCCGGTACGTTGATCACGAACGTGTACTGGCCGCTGTCCATGACCTTATCCAACTGGTCATACGCCAGCGGCACGGGTGACTGGAACTCGGGCGGCTGCAACGCCTCGGCCATCTGCCGCGAGATCGCGCTGTGGTCCTCGTCGACAAACGCCACGCTGGCGTTGTGTACGCCAATCACCGAGCCGGCCGCGGGCATGTAGATCGCGACCGTGAAGGCGTAGAACAGAAACAGCAGCAGCACGCTGTCGTGACGCAGGCTGGTCAGTTCCTTGATCCCCAGGCGCAGGATGTGCGCGAACTTATGCATCAAGCCTCCTGCTTCTTCAGCATGATCAGGCTAAGCCCGGTAAACCCGAGGAAAAACCCGAACAGCGCCAGGCACTGCGGCCACAGTTGCCGCAGGTCGAGGGCCTTGGTGAACGTGCCCACCGCAATATCGAGAAAGTGCCCCGCCGGAAACAGCGTGCCCATCACCGCCGCCGCGCCTTCCAGGGACGAACGCGGCACGATCAGCCCGGAGAACTGGATGGTCGGCAGGCTGGTGATGATCATGGTGCCGAGGATCGCGGCGATCTGGGTGCGGGTGAACGCGGAAATCAGCAGGCCCATGCTGGTGGTGGCGAGCACGTACAGCAGGCCGCCGAACGCCAGGGTCAGGCCGCTGCCCTTGAACGGCACGCCGAACAGCCAGCGGTTCATCGCGACCAGCACCGCCAGGTTGATCAGGCTCACGGCCAGGTACGGGGTCTGTTTGCCCAGCAGGAATTCCAGGCGGGTCAGGGGCGTGGCGTAGAAGTTGGTGATCGAACCCAGCTCCTTTTCGCGCACGATGCCCAGGGCTGTGAGCATCGCCGGGATGAAGGCGAGGATCAGTGCCATCACGCCTGGGCCGATGGCGTTCACACTGACCACATCCTGGTTGTAGCGAAAGCGGGTTTCGAGCTTGGCCGCGCCTTGGCTGTTCTGCGGCTGGCTGCTCAGCTCGGCCAGTTGCTGCAGGTTGGCCTGGTGGTCCGCTTCTACATAGTTCCGGCTGGTTTCCGCGCGAAACGGCATGCCGCCGTCGAGCCAGGCCGCCACGCTGGGTTGGCGGCCGGCGTAGAGGTCACGACCAAAACCGGGCGGGATTTCCAGGGCCAGTTTGATTTCCGAACGTTGCAGGCGCCGGTGCAGTTCGTTGGCATCCTGAATCGGCGTTTGTTCGGCGAAATAGCGTGAGCCGCGAAACGCCTCCAGGTAGGCGCGGCTTTGCGGGGTCTGGTCCTGGTCGTAGACGGCGAAGGCGAGGTTTTCCACGTCCAGGGAAATGCCGTAGCCGAAGATCACCATCATGAACATCGCCCCGAGCAGGGCGAAGGCCATACGCACCTTGTCGCGCAGCAGTTCCTTGCCTTCACGGCTGGCCACGGCCAGCAGGCGCGACAGGCTGAAGCCGCGCTTGCTCACCGGCGGCGCGCTGGTTTCGCTGACGGTGGCGGTGGGCGCGGTAGGTTCGGCCTCGCCCTGGGCTTGCTCCAGGCACGTGACGAACGCGGCTTCGAGGGTGTCGCCGTGGAATTGCTGCTGCAGCGCGTCGGGCGTGTCGCAGGCGAGCACCTTGCCGGCGTGCATCAGGGAGATGCGGTCGCAACGCTGGGCTTCGTTCATGAAGTGGGTGGACAGAAAGATCGTCACCCCTTGTTCGCGCGACAGTTCGATCAGCAGCCGCCAGAAATCATCCCGCGCCGCCGGGTCGACGCCCGAGGTCGGTTCATCGAGGATCAGCACTTCAGGACGATGCAGCACCGCTACGGCCAACGACAAGCGCTGACGCAAGCCGAGGGGCAGTTCGCCCGACGGCTGCTCGGCCACCTCGCGGAGGTCGAAACGCTGGATCAGCTCGTCGATCCGCTTGCCGCTGTCGACCTTGGGCAAATCGAACAACTGCGCGTGCAGCACCAGGTTCTGAAGCACGCTGAGTTCGCCATACAGCGAAAAGCTCTGCGACATGAAACCCACACGCTTGCGGGTGGCCAGGTCCTTGGCGTTCACCGGGTTGCCCAGCAACGTGGCACTGCCCTCGGTGGCCGGCATCAGGCCGGTGAGGACTTTCATGGTGGTGGTCTTGCCGCAGCCGTTGGAGCCGAGAAAACCGAAGATCTCGCCCCGGCCGATGGCGAAGCTGACTTTATCGACGGCGGTGAAGTCGCCAAAGCGCAGGGTCAGGTCGTGGGCTTCGATGGCGATATCGGTGTTGTTGCCTGCGCGCGGCGGGATGACCAGCGGCTGGTTGTCATGGGCGTTGTCGCCCTGGAAGTGGGTGAAGGCTTCGTCCAGTTTGCCGCTGGGGGTCACTGCCGCCAGCTCACTGCTCAAACCGTCGGCGATCAGTTTGCCGCGGTCGAGCATCAGGCAATGTTCAAACTGCTCGGCCTCTTCCATGTAGGCCGTGGCCACCAGCAGCGTCAGTTGCGGGCGCTCGCTGCGCACGGTTTCGACCAGCTCCCAGAAGCGCCGACGGGACAGCGGGTCGACCCCGGTGGTGGGCTCGTCGAGGATCAACAGGTCCGGGTCGTGGATCAGCGCGCAGCACAGGCCGAGTTTCTGCTTCATCCCGCCGGAGAGTTTGCCGGCCGGCCGTTCGGCGAAGCGCTCGAGGTCGGTGGCCAGCAGCAGGTTGTGCATGCGCTGGTTGCAATCGGCTTTGGACAGGCCGAACAGCGTCGCAAAGAAGCGGATGTTTTCGCGGATGGACAGTTCGGGGTACAGGTTGCCGCCCAGGCCTTGAGGCATGAAGGCGATGCGCGGGTACAGGCTGTTGCGGTGGCGGCGGTTGGCGATGGAGCCGCCGAGCACCTCCAGTTGGCCGTCCTGGAGTTTTTTAACCCCGGCGATCAAACCCAGCAGGCTCGACTTGCCGGCGCCATCCGGGCCGATCAGCCCGCAGCGCGTGCCGGTGGGCAGGCTGAAGGCGATATCGACCAGCGCCTGTTGCTTGCCGTAGCGGTGCTGGATGCCGGTGGCGTGCAGCGCCAGATCGGTCATTGCAGGTTGGCCGGCCATGGGATGTCAGCCGTGCGAACGTAGCCGGCGCCGGGCATGCCCGGTTTGGCCTGCGGCACGGCGCTGGGTTGGGTCAGGCGCAGTTTGACGCGGAATACCAGTTTCTGGCGTTCATCGCGGGTCTCCACCTCTTTGGGGGTGAACTGCGATTTAGCCGCGACGAAGCTGATTTTGGCCGGCAGCGATTGGCCGGGGAGCGCGTCGAGGAGGATGCGCGCATCGCTGCCGACGGTCAGGGCGCCGGTCACCGAAGCGGGCAGGTAGAGGTTCATGTACTGATCCTCGGGGTCGATCAGCAGCAATACGCGCCCGCCCGCGCCGAGCACTTCGCCCGGCTCGGCCAGGCGCAGCTGGATAATGCCGTCGATGGGCGCGCGCAGGCTGCTGTCGTCGATTTCGCTGGTGAGCTGCGCCACCTGGGCCTGGGCGGCGCCGATGGCGGCCTTGGCCGAATTGACCTGGGCCTGGGCGGCGACCACGGCCGCATTCCCGGTGTTCTGGCGCGCCTGCTGTTGGTCGATCAGTTGGCCACTGGCGAAGCCGCGTTTGTACAGCTCCTGGGTCCGCTGGAGTTCCTGGTGGGCAAGCAGTTGTTCGCTCTGACGCAATTGCACATTGGCCTCTGCGGCGGCGAGGTTTTCCCTGGCCCGCAGCACTTCGGCTTCGGCCTGGGCGCGCTGGGCTTCCAGGGTGCGGGTGTCCATGCGCGCGAGCAGTTGGCCCTTGAGTACCTTGTCGCCTTCATCCACCCGCACTTCTTCCAGACGCCCGGGGATCTTGGCGGCGATCTGCACTTCGGTGGATTCCAGGCGGCCGTTGCCCATGCTCAAGCCTTCGGGCAGGCGGTCCTGGGTGGATTTCCAGTAACCGAAACCGCCAGCGGCGAGCAGCAACACAATCAGGAGGGTGGCAAACAGCTGGGAGGTGCGGTGGTTCGTGGACATAGATGCTTCCTGCGGTGTTAGCGTCCTAGTCTGACGGGTTCGGCCCGAGGGCGCTTGATACGGGTCAAATGAAGCGCAAGCCTAACCCGGTTGCGCTGCAGATGCATGCGTCGGGCGTGTGACTGCAAGGTTCTGCGGTTCAGCCCAGCGCGAGGACCGCCGACCATTGCTCGGCGGTCACCGGCATCACTGACAGACGGCTGCCTTTTTGCACCAGGGGCAGTTCGGCCAGGGCGGTTTGCTGCTTCAGATAGCCCAGGCCGAGCACCTTGGGAAACGTCTGGACGTGGGCCACGTCGATCGCGCTCCACGGGTTTTTGTCCGGGCTGGCCTTGGCGTCGAAATAGTGGCTGGAAGGTTCCAGCGCGGTGGGGTCGGGATACGCCGCCACGACGATTTTGCCGATGCCGGCAATGCCAGGCTCGGGGCAGCTGGAGTGGTAGAAGAAAAACTCATCGCCCACCGCCATCGCACGCAGAAAGTTGCGCGCCTGATAGTTGCGAACCCCGTCCCATCGCGCTTCGCCGAGGTGTTCCAGGCCGGTGATGGAGAGTTCGTCGGGCTCGGATTTCATCAGCCAGTAGGCCATTGGGGGGCTCCTGAAAAAGGCGTTGGACAGGTTGTGGGGCAATTGCATGACAAACCGACGGTCGGTTGGCGTCAAGGTTTGCGTGTTGGTTCACGTTAACGCAGAATGCCGGGATTTTAAGCTTGACGCAGCTGCAACGGACTACTTTGGAACGTTGTTGTCATCGTGTACGAGGTGCCTGAAGGGGGGCAATCGATGCAACGCAAACCGGATTTACTATGGATACTGGTTATTTTGTTTGGTCTGGGCGTCGTGACCACCGGGTATGCGCAAAGCTTATGGTCGAACAAGACCGATGCGCCCGTTGAGCTGACCCAGCAGCCGCCACAACCGTTCAAGCGTTAACTCTTCTTCAGGGCGTCGCGGGTTCCAGTGACGCCTGTGCGATATACCACTGCTTATCGGTGACGGTGCCCGCCAACGGCACGTCCCAACTCGCCTGCACCAGCCGTTCGACTTTCTGGCATTCATGGGCCAGGCCCAGCAGCGTCGGCTTGCGCCAGTGCTGGCGGCGCGCCAGGTAAGCCAGGCTGCGGTCATAAAAACCGCCACCCATGCCCAGCCGTCCCCCCGCGTCATCGAACCCCACCAACGGCAATAGCACCAGGTCCAGCGCCCAGACCTTGCGCTGGCGGCGGACATTCACCCGTGGTTCAAGAATGCGAAAGCGATTGGGCAGCAACTTCTCCCCGGGGCGAACGCGCTGGAACACCATCTTGGTCCGTGGCCAGGCGCTGAGCACCGGCAGGTAAGTGGCCTTGCCCCGCCGCTGAGCCGCACGCAGCAGCAAGCGCGGATCGATTTCACCGTCCGTCGGCAGATACAGGGAAATATGCTTGGCCCGGCGAAACAGCGGGTGCTGTGCCAGTTGCCGATACACGCCTTGGGCGGCTTTTCGCTGCTCGCTTGGCGTGAGTGCGCGGCGGGCGTTGCGCAACATGCGTCGAAGTTGCGGACGGGAAAGCGGCGCAGGTTCGGTCATGGTTTTTCGGCTCATAAAACAATGCCAGTCCTGGGACTGGCATTGAGTTTGGGATTCAGGCTCCCCGACAGAACCGCTGTCGACTAAGCCCTTGAACCCGAAAGTTCAAGGTGGAAGAAGCAGTAGGCTTTAAGGCTTTCCGTCTAGCGGACATGCACACCAGCCAAACGTGCAACTTCCAGGGTAGTGCGAATCGGCTCCGGGACATCGCCGACTGGCAAGCACGCCAGGGAGTGGGGCGAGTATACCTTAAACAGATGCGGCAATCAGCCCTTGGATGTGTCGGAATCGTTGGACAGTGCCAGGTCCACACGCTCCAGCAGGTCACGTACCTGCTCGCGCGTCGAGCCGCTGGCCTGCACGTCCGGGCGCTCCTGCTTATGCAGCAGATCGTGGGTGATATTCAACGCGGCCATCACGGCGATGCGGTCGGCGCCGATCACTTTGCCGCTGCTGCGGATTTCACGCATCTTGCCGTCCAGGTAGCGGGCGGCGCTCACCAGGTTGCTGCGCTCTTCCTGGGGGCAGATGATCGAATATTCTTTGTCGAGAATCTGCACGGTGACGCTATTGCTTGAACTCATGAGTCTTGCTCCAGGGCCTTCAGGCGCGAAATCATCGACTCGACCTTACGCCGGGCGATTTCGTTTTTTTCAATGAGGTGAGCGCGTTCCTCGCGCCAGGTCTTTTCCTGAGCTAATAGGAGTCCGTTTTGCCTCTTTAGTTGCTCGACCCGATCAATTAGCAATTCGAGTCTGGCCATCAGCGCTTGCAGGTCGGTGTCTTCCATTGGGTTCCACTGGATTTGTCTGATGAATGGCAACTGCAGGATAAACGATCTGACGCCCTTGATAGTCTGGTGCGTCTGCCGGTGCTAGGATACAGCGCTTCATTCTAGACATTGCGCCGTCTGGCGCCTAGCTCACCATGCCCATTCAGAACTCCCCGTACGACGCTTTTACCAAACTGCTGAGCTCCAGCGGTCATCCTTGCTCGCCCGCCGAACTGCACGGCGTGTTGCTGGGCCGCAGTTGCACCGGTGTTGGCTTTGACGCCGACAACTGGCTGGCCGATGTGGCCGAACTGCTGGAAACCGAACCCTCCGAGAACGTGCGTAACGCGCTGATCGGCCTGCAGGAAATGGTCAAGGGCGAGCTGACCGGTGATGACGTCACCGTGGTCCTGCTGCTGCCGACCGACGATGCACCGCTCACCGAACGTGCTGCCGCGCTGGGCCAATGGTGCCAGGGCTTCCTCCATGGCTTTGGCGTGAATGCCGGCGGCCTGGAGCTGAGCACCGACGCCAAGGAAGTGCTGCAGGACCTGGCGGCCATCTCCCAGGTGCAAGATGCCCTCGAAGAATCCGAAGACGGCGAAGGCGACTACATGGAAGTCATGGAATACCTGCGCGTCGCGCCGCTGCTGCTGTTCACCGAGACCAAGAAGTCCGCTGAACCGGCCACCCCCAAGCCGTCGCTGCACTGAGAAAGGAAGCCCGTCTGCCCATGATCCATATCCCGAAAGCGGAATACACCCGTCGCCGCAAGGCGCTCATGGCGCAGATGGAACCCAACAGTATCGCGATCCTGCCGGCCGCCGCGGTGGCCATCCGCAATCGCGATGTCGAACATGTCTACCGCCAGGACAGCGATTTCCAGTACCTGAGCGGCTTCCCCGAGCCCGAAGCGGTGATCGTGCTGATGCCCGGTCGCCCGCACGGCGAGTACGTGCTGTTCTGCCGCGAACGCAATGCCGAGCGCGAACTGTGGGACGGCTTGCGCGCCGGTACCGAAGGCGCGATCCGTGATTTCGGCGCCGACGATGCCTTCCCCATCACCGATATCCACGACATCCTGCCCGGCCTGATCGAAGGCCGCGACCGGGTGTATTCGGCGATGGGCAGCAATGCCGAGTTCGACCGGCACCTGATGGAGTGGATCAACATTATCCGCTCCAAAGCGCACCTGGGCGCCCAACCGCCGAACGAATTCGTTGCCCTGGATCATCTGCTCCACGATATGCGCCTGTATAAATCGGCGGCGGAAGTGAAGGTGATGCGCGAAGCTGCGCGGATTTCCTGCGCCGCCCACGTGCGGGCCATGCAGGCCAGCCGCGCCGGCTTGCGCGAGTTCAGCCTCGAAGCCGAGCTGGATTACGAGTTCCGCAAAGGCGGCGCGAAGATGCCGGCCTATGGCTCCATCGTCGCCGCCGGGCGCAACAGTTGCATCCTGCATTACCAGCAGAATGACGCGCTGCTCAAGGACGGCGACCTGGTGCTGATCGACGCCGGTTGCGAGATCGACTGTTACGCCAGCGACATCACCCGCACCTGGCCGGTCAACGGCAAGTTTTCGCCCGAGCAACAGGCGATCTATGAAGTCGTGCTGGCCGCCCAGGAAGCCGCCTTCGCCGAGATTGCACCGAACAAGCATTGGAACCAGGCCCATGAGGCCACCGTGCAGGTCATCACTGCCGGGCTGGTGAGGCTGGGGTTGCTGCAAGGGGACGTTGACGAACTGATCGCCGGCGAAGCCTACAAACCGTTCTACATGCACCGCGCCGGCCATTGGCTGGGGATGGATGTGCATGATGTCGGCGAGTACAAAGTGGGCGGTGAATGGCGTGTGCTGGAGGTCGGCATGACGTTGACCGTGGAGCCGGGGATCTATATTTCGCCGGACAACCAGAGCGTGGCAAAGAAATGGCGTGGCATCGGCGTACGCATCGAGGACGACGTGGTAGTGACCAAGCAAGGCTGTGACATTCTGACCGGCGGCGTGCCCAAGACCGTCGCCGACATTGAAGCGTTGATGGCGGCCGCCCGATGAGCCGGGTCAACCTGGCCATTATCGGTGGCGGCCTGGTGGGCGCGAGCCTTGCGTTGGCGCTGCAGGACGGGGCCAAGGCGCGGGGCTGGAAGATCCTGCTGATCGAACCCTTCGCACCGGGCGACAGCTACCAGCCGAGCTACGACGCACGCTCTTCGGCGCTGTCCTATGGCGCGCGGCAGATCTATCAGCGTCTGGGTCTGTGGCAGGCCATCTCCCGCCGCGCCGAGCCGATCAAGCAGATCCACGTGTCGGACCGCGGGCGCTTCTCCACCGCGCGCTTATCCGCCATGGAAGAGGGCGTGCCGGCCCTCGGCTACGTGGTGGAAAACGCCTGGCTCGGCCAATGCCTGTGGCAAGGCCTGGATAAGGACGTGGTCAGCTGGCGTTGCCCGGCCGAAGTCACGCGCATGGAGCCGCTGCCCGATGGCTATCGCCTGACCCTCAACGACGAAACCGTGCTGGAGTGCGATCTGGCGGTGCTGGCCGACGGCGGTCGCTCCGGCCTGCGCGAGCAACTGGGGATCGGCGTGAAATCCCGCCCGTACAACCAGAGCGCGCTGATCGCCAATATCACCCCGAGCGAAGCCCACAACGGCGAAGCCTTCGAGCGCTTCACCGATGAAGGCCCGATGGCCCTGCTGCCGCTGCCGGACAACCGCTGCGCGCTGGTCTGGACCCGAGCCGGCATGGACGCCCAGCGCCTGGCCAACCTGGATGAGCGCAGTTTCCTCAGTGAATTGCAGGGCGTGTTCGGCTACCGCCTGGGCACCTTGAAGCAGGTCGGTGCGCGGCATCTGTACCCGCTGACCCTGGTGGAAGCCGAAGAACAAGTGCGCTCGCACCTGGCGATCCTCGGCAATGCCGCCCACAGCCTGCACCCGATTGCCGGGCAGGGCTTCAACCTGTCCCTGCGCGATGCGAATGCCTTGGCCGAGGCCTTGCTGGCCGGGCCGGCGGTGCCGGGTGACCTGGCGACCTTGCAGGCATATCGCGAGCGGCAACGCATGGATCAAACGCTGACCGTGGGCTTCTCCGATCAGGTCACGCGCCTGTTCGGCAGCGCCCAGCCGCTGGTCGCGCTGGGGCGCAACATGGGCCTGCTGGGCCTCGACCTGCTGCCGCCGGCGAAACGCTGGTTCGCCCGTCAGGCCATGGGCCTGGGCACGCGTCCCGATGCGTAGCCGCGACTACATCGTTCGGGACGGGATGAGATTAACCCTTTACGTGCGGCGCAAGCCGCCAGCGAGACAGGCTTAAAGCATGGATATGCGCGCAGATGTGCTGATTGTCGGGGCCGGAATGGTCGGGAGCGCCCTGGCGCTGGCGTTGCAGGGCAGTGGCCTGCAGGTGCTGCTGCTCGACGGCAGCCCGCTGAGCGTCAAGCCGTTCGAGCCTGACGCGGCTTTCGAGCCGCGGGTGAGCGCCTTGTCGGCCGCCAGCCAGCGCATCCTTGAGCGCCTTGGCGTGTGGGATGGCATCGTCGCACGGCGCGCCAGCCCGTATGGCGAGATGCAGGTGTGGGACGGCAGCGGCACCGGGCAGATCCATTTTTCGGCGGCCAGCGTGCATGCCGAAGTGCTCGGGCATATCGTCGAAAACCGCGTGGTCCAGGATGCCTTGCTCGATCGCCTGCACGACTGCGACCTGGGCCTGCTGGCCAACGCGCGCCTGGAACAGATGCGCCGCTCCGGCGATGACTGGCTGCTGACCCTGGCCGATGGCCGCACGCTGCGCGCGCCGCTGGTGGTCGCCGCCGATGGCGCCAACTCCGCGGTGCGCCGTCTGACCGGCACCGCGACCCGCGAATGGGATTACTTGCACAACGCTATCGTCACCAGCGTGCGCAGCAGCCAACCGCACCGGCGCACCGCCTGGCAACGCTTTACCGACACCGGCCCGCTGGCGTTTTTGCCGCTGGTGCGGGATGGGCAGGAGGACTGGTGTTCGATCGTCTGGTCGACCACGCCGGCTGAGTCCGCGCGCCTGATGGCGTTGAATGAGGAAAACTTCTGCCGTGAGCTGGAACGTGCCTTCGAAGGGCGCCTGGGCACGGTGCTCAGCGCCGACCCGCGTGTGTGTGTGCCCCTGCGCCAGCGCCACGCCAAACGTTATGTGGCCGAAGGCCTGGCGTTGATCGGCGATGCGGCCCACGTGATCCATCCGTTGGCGGGGCAGGGGGTGAACCTCGGTTTTCTCGATGCGGCCGTGCTGGCCGAGGTGCTGTTATCGGCGAGCGAACGCGGTGAACGCCTGGCGGATGTGAAAGTGCTGAGCCGTTACGAGCGTCGACGCATGCCGCACAACCTGGCGCTGATGGCGGCGATGGAAGGTTTCGAGCGCTTGTTCCAGGCCGACCAGTTGCCGTTGCGTTGGCTGCGCAATGCCGGCTTGAAGGTGGTCGACCAGATGCCGGAAGCCAAGGCGATCTTCGTGCGCCAGGCCCTTGGCTTGAGCGGGGATCTGCCGGAACTGGCCAGGCCCTGACACACCCGGCAGCCCGGGCCTGCCCGCGATGAGGCGATACGTCGCACTGCAGAACGCGGCCTTGCAACATCTCGTAACGCCTCATTCGAGTGAGTGATTGAGATGCTAAATGTGAGTCCTTATCATTTGTACTCTTTTGTTCACGAGAGACCGCACCCATGTCGGCACCCAAGCGCCTCCTGACTGCCCTGGCACTCACCCTCATCGGCAGCACCACCGTGCAGGCGGCCGACGAAGTCGTGGTCTACTCCTCGCGCATCGACGAACTGATCAAGCCGGTGTTCGACGCCTACACCCAGAAAACCGGGGTGCAGGTGAAGTTCATCACCGACAAGGAAGCCCCGCTGATGCAGCGCATCAAGGCCGAGGGCGAGAACGCCACCGCCGACCTGCTGCTCACCGTCGACGCCGGCAACCTCTGGCAGGCCGAGCAGATGGGCATCCTGCAACCGTTCACCTCCAAGGTGATCGACGCCAATATTCCGCTGCAATACCGCTCGTCCGCCCACGCCTGGACCGGTTTGAGCCTGCGTGCGCGGACCCTCGCCTATTCCACCGACCGGGTGAAGCCGGGCGAGCTGACCACCTACGAAGCCCTGGCCGACAAACAATGGGAAGGCCGCCTGTGCCTGCGCACGGCAAAAAAGGTCTACAACCAGTCGCTGACCGCCACCCTGATCGAAACCCATGGCGCGGCCAAGACCGAAGAAATCATCAAGGGCTGGGTCAATAACCTGTCCACCGATGTGTTCTCCGACGACATCGCCGTGCTCGAAGCGATCAACGCCGGGCAGTGCGACGTGGGCATCGTCAACACCTACTACTACGGCCGCCTGCACAAGCAGAAGCCGAACCTGGCGGTGAAGCTGTTCTGGCCGAACCAGGGCGACCGTGGCGTGCATGTGAACCTGTCCGGCATCGGCCTGACCAAATACGCGCCGCACCCGGAAGCAGCCAAGGCGCTGGTGGAATGGATGACCACGCCTGAGGCGCAGAAGATTTTTGCCGACATAAACCAGGAGTTCCCGGCCAACCCGACGGTGGCGCCGTCGGCTGAAGTGGCCAGTTGGGGCAAGTTCGTGGCGGACACCTTGCCGGTGGAAGTGGCGGGCAAGCGCCAGGCCGAGGCGATTCGCCTGATGGATCGGGCCGGCTGGAACTGAATGTGTAGGTGGGAGGGGGCTTGCTCCCTCCCACACTGTTTTGTGTCTGTCTGTAGATCATCCATTCCCAGGGAATTTGCTCTTGGCCCACCCCGCCCAACGCCGCTGGTACCTGCCGGTCTTCAGCGTCGCCGCCCTGGTGTTGCTGCCGCTGAGCGTGCTGTTGCTGTCCTGGCAAAGCATCGACGCGCAGATCTGGTCCCATCTGTGGGAAACCCAGATGCCGCGGCTGCTGGGCAATACCTTGACCCTGGTGCTCGGCGTCGGCGTCGGCGTGACCTTGCTGGGTGTGAGCCTGGCGTGGCTGACCAGCCTCTGCGAATTTCCCGGGCGGCGCTGGCTCGACTGGGCGCTGATGCTGCCGTTCGCGATCCCGGCGTATGTGCTGGCGTTTGTGTTTGTCGGCCTGCTGGACTTCTCGGGGCCGGTGCAAACCCTGCTGCGTGACGCGTTCGGCAGCGGCGTGCGCCTGCCCCGCGTGCGTTCCACCGGTGGGGTGGTCATTGTGTTGGTGCTGGTGTTCTATCCCTACGTCTACCTGCTGGCACGCACGGCGTTCCTGGCCCAGGGCAAGGGCTTGATGGAAGCGGCGCGCGTGCTGGGGCAATCGCCCTGGCAAGCCTTCTGGCGCGTGGCCCTGCCCATGGCGCGGCCGGCGATTGGCGCCGGCGTGGCCCTGGCGCTGATGGAGACCCTGGCGGATTTCGGCGCGGTCTCGGTGTTCAACTTCGATACCTTCACCACCGTGATCTACAAGACCTGGTACGGCTTTTTCAGCCTGTCCAGCGCGGCCCAGCTGGCCAGCCTGTTGCTGCTGGTGGTGATGCTGGTGCTCTACGGCGAGCGTCGTGCCCGCGGTGCCAGTCGGCCGAGCAATGAGCGGCCGCGCGGCAAGGCGCTGTATCACCTGCGCGGCTGGAAGGCGGCGGCGGCCAGTGGTTGGTGCGGCCTGGTGTTTGCCTGTGCCTTTGTCATTCCGATGCTGCAACTGCTCGCCTGGTTCTGGCAGCGCGGCCGCTTCGATCTGGACGAGCGCTATACCGGCCTGATCGTCCACACCCTGTACCTGGGCGGTATCGCGGCGCTGGTCACGGTCAGCGTGGCCCTGATACTGGCCTTCGCCAACCGCCTGGCGCCGACCCGGGCAATTCGTTCCGGCATCAGCCTGGCCAGCGTCGGGTATGCGTTGCCGGGCTCGGTACTGGCGGTGTCGATCATGTTGGCGTTCAGCTACCTGGACCGTGAGCTGGTGGTGCCGTTGTCGGGCTGGCTCGGTGGCGCGGGCAAGCCTTTGTTGCTGGGCAGCTTGGCGGCATTGGTGCTGGCGTATCTGGTGCGTTTCCTGGCGGTGGCTTACGGGCCGCTGGAAAACAGCCTGGCGCGTATCCGTCCATCGTTGCCCGAAGCGGCGCGCAGTCTTGGGGTGAGCGGTCCACGACTGTTTTGCAAAGTGTATCTTCCGCTGTTGCTGCCGGGCACCCTGAGCGCAGCGTTGCTGGTGTTCGTCGATGTGCTCAAGGAAATGCCGGCGACCCTGCTGATGCGCCCGTTTGGCTGGGACACCCTGGCGGTGCGGATCTTTGAGATGACCAGTGAAGGGGAGTGGGCGCGGGCGTCATTGCCGGCCTTGACCTTGGTGCTGGTGGGCCTGTTGCCGGTGGTCGGGCTGATACGACGTTCCGCTCGGCAAATCGGTTAGGTGCCAGTCCTACGGCTTGAGGCTACAATGCGCGGCATTCGGTACGCTCCGTGTTTCGGACCGGCTCGTCGGATGTGGCTGCAGGCCCTTTGATTAAAGGGGTTAAGCCCATCCTGCAGCCCTGCGTACCTTCGCCAAGCCCGGAAGGAGAAACCCATGGGACAGCGCACGCCTTTGTATGACCTGCATCTCGCCCTCGGCGCGAAAATGGTCGATTTTGGCGGTTGGGATATGCCTCTGCACTATGGCTCGCAAGTTGAAGAACACCATCAGGTGCGACGCGACTGCGGGGTGTTCGATGTATCTCATATGACCGTGATCGATGTCACCGGCCCCCAGGCCAAGGAATGGCTCCAGTACCTGCTGGCCAATGACGTCGACCGTTTGCACGGCTGCGGCCGTGCGTTGTACAGCGCCATGCTCAACGAGCACGGCGGGGTGGTGGACGACATGATCGTCTACCGTACCGAAGCCGGTTACCGGCTGGTGGTCAACGCCGCCACCCGTGACCAGGACATGGCCTGGATGCAGGCGCAGTTGGGCACTTACCCGGTGCAACTGCACGAGCGCTCCGAACTGGCCATGCTCGCTATCCAGGGCCCCCACGCCCGGCAGAAAATCGCCGAACTGGTGACCCAGTCGCGTGGCACCCTGATCCACCAGCTCAAGCCCTTCGAAGGCCAGGCCGATGGCGACTGGTTCATCGCCCGCACCGGCTACACCGGCGAAGACGGCCTGGAAATTGTCCTGCCGGCCGATCAGGCCCCGGGTTTTTTCAACGACCTGGTGGGCGCGGGGATTTCCCCCATCGGCCTCGGCGCCCGCGACACCCTGCGCCTGGAAGCCGGCATGAACCTGTATGGCCAGGATATCCACCAGGACGTTTCGCCCCTGGCGGCCAACATGGCCTGGAGCATTGCCTGGGAACCGGCCGAGCGCCGTTTCATCGGCCGCGCCGCGCTGGAAGCCGAACTGGTGGCCGGGGTGCAGACCAAATTGGTCGGTTTGGTACTGGAAGAACGTGGGGTTTTACGCGCTCACCAAGTGGTTCGTATCGCCAATGTTGGCGAAGGGGAGATCACCAGTGGTAGTTTCTCTCCTACGCTGAGTAAATCCATTGCTTTGGCGCGTGTACCGACGGCGACTGCCGATCGGGCCGAAGTGGAGATCCGCGGCAAGTGGTATCCGGTTCGAGTGGTCAAACCGACCTTCGTGCGCCATGGTAAAACCTTGATCTAACTATTCCGGCAGGCCAGTGGCCGCTGACATTTCTTCTTGAGGACATAGACTATGAGCGATATCCCTGCCGGCCTGCGTTATGCCGAAAGTCACGAATGGGCCCGTTTGGAAGCTGACGGCACTGTGACCGTCGGCATCTCCGACCATGCCCAGGAAGCCTTGGGTGATGTGGTGTTTGTTGAGTTGGCCGAAATCGGCAAAGCGTTTGCGGCGGGGGACGCGGCGGGTGTCGTGGAGTCGGTTAAAGCGGCTTCGGACATCTACTCGCCAGTTGCTGGCGAAGTGATTGCTGTTAACGAGGAACTGAGCGGCAGCCCTGAGTTGTTGAACAGCGACCCTTACGGCGCCTGGATCTTCAAGCTCAAGCCCAGCAACCCGGCCGACCTGGAAAAACTGCTCGATGCCGCCGGCTACAAAGCCGCCATCGGCGAGTGATCCCGCTGCAGGAGCCGGTCATCCGGCTCCTGCAACAGCCTTTCAGCGCTTCAGCACGGCCTTCACCGCCGCTACCGAGCGTTCCACATCTGCCTCTGTCATTGCTGTGAACATCGGCAACGACACGATCAAACGCCCAACACGCTCCGCTACAGGGAACATGCCTTCCTTGAACCCGCGTGCCCGATACAGGCTCAACAGGTGGATCGGCGGGTAGTGATAGCCAATGCCGACGCCGTGGGCCTGCATCTGCTCCATGAATGTGGCGCGGGCCGGCAGCCCGTCCTGGCGCTCCGGCAGGACCAGTTGGAACAGGTGCCAGTTGCTGTTTTCGAAATCCGCCGGTGGCAGTTGCGCACCGTATTGCTCTTCAAAATCACTGCCGAAGCACTTGAAGTAGTGCCGCGCCAGGTTCTGGCGATGGGCGGTGATCTCCTGGATATGGGCAAATTGCCCCAGGCCGATGGCGGCGGCGATGTCGGTCATGTTGAACTTGCCGCCCAGCACATCCACGTCCAGGCCGTCGAAGCCGGTGCGGGTCACGCCCTGCAAGCGGTACTTCTCTGCCAGGCGTGCTTCGTCGGCGTTGTTCAGCACCAGGCAGCCGCCCTCGGAAGAGGTGATGTTCTTGTTTGCCTGGAAGCTGAACGACACGAAGTCGCCGGTGGCGCCGATCCGCTCACCGTCCCAGCTCGAACCCAGGGCCTGGGCGGCATCTTCAACGATACGCAGGTTGTACTTGTTGGCCAGCGCGTAAAGCATCGGCATATCCAGCGGCAGGCCGGCCAGGTATACCGGGATGATCGCCTTGGTGCGCGGGGTGATGGCCGCTTCGACCTGGGCCAGGTCGATATTGCGGGTTACCGGGTCGATATCGGCAAACACCGGCGTAGCGCCGACTTCCAGAATCACGTTGGCCGTGGCAACCCAGGAGATCGGCGTGGTGATGACTTCATCGCCCGACCCGATACCGGCGATGCGCAAGGCGATCTCCATGGTGCAGGTGCCCGAGTTGAAGGTGCGTACTGGTCGCCCGCCAAAGTATTCCGACAGTTGCGCTTCGAACGCCTGCACTTTCGGCCCGCTGGTGATCCAGCCTGAACGCAGTACATCACCGACCGCCGAGATGGTGGCTTCATCAATGGTAGGTTTGGAAAATGGCAGAAAGGGCTGTTGGCTCATGACGACGAAGGCATCCGTTTCAGATAGACGATGAGAGAAGGCATATCAGTACCGGCATGGTTGCACGGCGTGACTGAATATAGCCTGTCTTCTGTGAACGAAACGTCACCCAAACGGTGAAAAATGCCGCATCGAGCGCGGCATTTTTTGCTGCGAGTCAGAAGGAAACGCGCGCTTCCAGAAACATATTCTGCTCTTTGAGCTTGCCTTTGAGCTGCTCATCCCGTGCGTTCACGCGGTTGGCGAAGGTGTTGTAGCCGGTTTCCACATCGCCCATGGCGGTGTAACGGTAACCCGCGCCGAGGGTGAGTTGTTCGCTGACCTTGGCCTCCAGCCCCATGCCGACGCTGTAGGCGAAATTGTGCTGGCGGTGGTTGGCAAAGCGCCGGGTCTCGTTGGTCTGGTAGCCCTCGGCGTCGATCCGCGCCACCCCCACGCCGGCCATACCGTAAAACGACAGCCAATCATTGAGTGGGATGTCCTTGTAGCCATTGAGCATCAAGCGCTGGCTGTGGACCTGTTGGCTGTTGACGTTGGCATTGAAGGGCGCCCAGTAGGACTTGAAGGTCGAATGCTTCGGCATGGTGTATTCCCCTTCCAGGCGCCAGCCATCGGCAAACGCATAACCCACGGCGAAAGAGGCGACGATTGACTTGCTGCTGTCGGGCGCCTCCACCCGTTCGGTGACGCGTGGGCTGGTCAGCAGGGCGCTGGAGAGGTTCTGACGGGCGTGGTTGAGCTTCAACGATCCGTACCCGTTTTCTGCATGGGCATGGGGGGTAAAGAACACAGAGAACAGCAGCGCGTAGGCGAGTTTTTGCATGGAAGGGATTCGCTCGATGGAAAAGGAATCCTTAGCTTGTTGCCTGGCTCTTGAGGGCTCGACAGGACTTCTCTGCCCGCGGCTGGAAAAAATAGACTATCTGCGTAGTGCCCGGGGGCGATGACTGTAGGAAATGATCAAAAAAAATGCCGCTGGGAAGCGGCATTCTTTATGGGGCGAGGATTACTCGGTGACAGCGTTTTTCGCGAGGATGGCGTTGGCCAATTCCATGTCCGTGGCCTGGAGGCCAGGGTTATCGGCGCGGACTTTCTGCATGGCGGCTTCCAGGTACGGGCCGCGGATGCCGCCGTCGCTGGCAACGAAGCTGCCTGCGTCGTCTTGGGCGGCAACCACCAGCTTGTGGTCCTTGAAGGTCAGGTACGTCGAGCCGGTCGTGGCGCCCGACGAGATGACATTACGCCAGAAGCTATCGGCCATGGCTGAGCCGACAGGTAGGGAAAGCACAGCGAGGGTGGCGACAGCATATTTGAGACGCATGGCGGGTGACTCCGGGTGGGTTATCTGTACTCTATGATTCTAGTTAGCCCAATCGAGTTCCATCACTGACTAAACAGTTTCAACCTGCAAAACCGTCCCCTCCTGTGCAACCACGCATACATGAGTGCCTACGGGGGTGTCCGGGCCGGTCACGATCCACACGCCATCACCGACTTTTATCTTGCCGCGACCATCCACAATCGCCTGATGCACGACAAACGTGTGGCCGATCAACTCTGAACCGCGCTCATTGAGCCCCGGTTGGTCGCTGGCCTTGGCGCTGCTGCGCTGGCGTTTCCACCAGTACACCGCCGTCAATATCGACAACACGGCGAACAGCAGCAGTTGCCATTCCAGCCCGAGCGGCGGTACCAGGAACTTGATCACGCCCACGGCGGCCGCGGCGATCCCCATCCACAACAGGTAGCCGCCGGCGCCGAACACTTCAAGAATCAGCAGCACCGTGCCCAGTGCCAGCCAATCCCAAAACGAAAGATGCTGCAGGAAATCCCACATGGCGATGGCCTCAGCCTTTCTTGTTGTCGAAAGTCGCTTTGACGATTTCGCCGATACCGCCGACAGCGCCGATCACCTGGCTGGCTTCCAGCGGCATGAGGATCACCTTGCTGTTGTTGGCCGAGGCCAGTTTGCCCAGCGCGTCGATGTATTTCTGGGCGACGAAGTAGTTGATGGCCTGCACGTTACCGGTGGCGATCGCTTCGGACACTACCTGGGTGGCGCGGGCCTCTGCCTCGGCTTGACGTTCGCGGGCTTCGGACTCCAGGAACGCGGCTTGGCGTCCGCCTTCGGCTTCGAGGATCTGCGCCTGCTTCTTGCCTTCGGCGGTCAGGATCGCCGATGCCCGCAGGCCCTCGGCTTCGAGGATCTGTGCGCGCTTGATCCGCTCGGCTTTCATCTGGCCCGACATGGCGGCCATCAGGTCCGCGGGCGGGCTGATGTCCTTGATCTCGATCCGGGTGATCTTGATGCCCCACGGCGCCGTGGCTTCGTCGACGGTGCGCAGCAGTTTTTCGTTGATGCCGTCACGTTGGCTGAGCATCGCATCCAGTTCCATGGAACCGAGTACGGTACGGATATTGGTCTGCAACAGGTTGCGGATGGCGTGTTCGAGGTTGTTCACCTCATAGGCGGCCTGGGCGGTGTTGACCACCTGGAAGAAGCACACGGCGTCGATCTGCACGGTGGCGTTGTCGGCGGTGATCACTTCCTGGGGCGGGATATCCAGCACGCTTTCCATCACGTTGATCTTGCGACCGATGCGGTCCATGACCGGGATGATGATGTTGAGGCCGGGCTTGAGCGTGTTGGTGTAGCGACCGAAGCGCTCGACCGTCCACTGATAGCCCTGGGGCACCACTTTGAAGCCCATGAACAGGATGGCGATGGCCAATCCCACGAAAAGAAGCAGTACGGTTCCGATCTGCATAGCGATTCCCTATCTGAAGATGTCAGTGAAACGACGTTCGGCCGATTGTAACGGGGTTGTCTGCGATAAGAAGGGTTTCACCGCCCGACAGCCAACGGATTTGTTTCTGAATCCCCAGGCGTGGCGCGCAAGATTTCCGCCAGGCTGGTCAACCCGGCTTCGACCTTGTGCATGCCGGCCATTCGCAGGCTGCACATCCCTTGCTGGAGCGCCGCCCGGCGCAAGGCCTGCACGTCGGTGCCGGGGGAGATCAGCGACTTGAGCGCGTCGTCCAGCACCATGATTTCGTAGACCCCGGCGCGCCCGCGATAACCGCTGTCACGACACTCCGCGCACCCGATGGCTTCAGTGTCGTTGCCGCCGGTTGTGCGTTTGCAGCGTGGGCACAAGAGTCGCACCAAGCGCTGCGCCATCACTCCCAGTAGTGTGGCCTTGATCAAATAATAAGCAATGCCCAGTTCCTGCAATCGGCTGATCGCACTCGGCGCATCGTTGGTGTGCAGGGTCGACAGCACCAGATGCCCGGTCAGCGCGGCCTGGATCGCCATCTCGGCGGTTTCCTGGTCGCGGATCTCGCCGATCATGATGATGTCCGGGTCTTGGCGCAGCAGTGCGCGGATGCCGCTGGCGAAGCTCAGGTCGATATTGTGCTGCACCTGCATCTGGTTGAATGCCGGCTCGACCATCTCGATCGGGTCTTCCACCGTACACAGGTTGACCTCGCGGCTCGCCAGGCGCTTGAGGGTGGTGTAGAGGGTGCTGGTCTTGCCGGAGCCGGTAGGGCCGGTGACCAGGATGATGCCGTGGCTCTGGCGGGTCAGGCTGTGCCAGCGTTGCTGGTCCTGGGCCGACAGGCCAAGCTGGTCGAAGTCCTTGAGCAGTACCTGGGGGTCGAAAATCCGCATCACCAGTTTCTCGCCGAACGCCGTGGGCAAGGTTGAAAGGCGCAATTCCACTTCCGCGCCCGCCGGGCTTTTGGTCTTGACCCGCCCGTCCTGCGGTTTGCGTTTTTCTGCCACGTTCATCCGGCCCAGGCTTTTCAGGCGGCTGACCACCGCCATCGTGACCTGGGGCGGAAACTGGTAGACGTCATGCAGCAGCCCGTCGATGCGAAAACGCACGCGGCCCTGCTCGCGACATGGCTCGATATGGATATCGCTGGCCCGCTGGCCGAACGCGTACTGCAACAGCCAGTCGACGATATTGACGATATGCGCGTCGTTGGCGTCCGGCGCCTGGTCGCTGGCGCCGAGGTTGAGCAACTCGAAATGTGCCGGCGCGGGCGTTGTTTGATCGGCGCCGCTGACGGACTTCACCAGGCGATAAAACTCGCCGATGCAGCGCTGGATGGCCTGTGGGTTGGCGACCACGCGTTTGATCGAACGCTTGAGCACCTGCGCCAACCCGGCTTCCCAGGCAGTGACGTAAGGCTCGGCACTGGCGACCGTGACGCTCTGTGCATCCACGGCCACCGCAAGAATGCCGTGGCGCTGGGCGAAGGCGTGGGACATCAGTGGCACCACCGTCGCCACATCGATCTTCAGCGGGTCGATACGCAGGTAAGGCTGCCCGCTGTGCCGCGCCAGCCATTGCGTCAGGGTTTCCAGGCAAGGCCCCTGGGCCGCGATGCATTCCAGGGGATGCTGAGTGTGGCTGGCCGGCAGCGTCGACAAGCGCCGGGCCACATCGAGGGTGATCACGCCCTGCTCGACCAGGGCCGGTAACAACGGGGGCAATTCCAATCGCTGATCAACAGGCATTGAGGTTTTCCTGGGGCGCCGGGTGTATTCCCAGGCTAGTCAGCCCCTGAACCGCTGCCTTGCGCGTGTATTGCAGGCTTTTACTGGGCGCCGGCCGCCAGCGCCTGAGGCCGCACGGAATCAGCCGACCACATCTCCAGCGAGCACACGCTGATCAGGTTTCGAATCTTTTCACCGATCACCTGGGCTCGGTGCCAGCTCACGCCATCCATCACGATATCCACGGTCAGCACATCGTCCTGGCGATTCACACTGACCTGGCGCGGCGTCAGGAACTGCAGCGCGAAATAGTTGAGCACCCGGCACAGCACATCGGGTTCGGCCTCGGCGACGATCTGGTAATGGGCCTGGCAATGGGCACTGTCGACGGCCCACGCATCGACGCGGGTAACAGGGCAGGTGGTTTCGACGGCGTGCATGCGGACTCTCCAGATTCGATTGGAGAAATTCTTACATTCGCGAAAGGAGATTTCTTATCTAAGATGAGCCTGATTCGTCGATAGATGCACAAATCAATTCAAGACAACCCGTATTAAAGGTATTTCTATGCGCAGCGAGCTGGACGTCTACGACCGCCGTATCCTGGCCCTGCTGCAGGAGGATGCCTCGCTCTCCAGCGCGCAGATCGCCGAGCAGGTCGGCCTGTCTCAATCGCCATGCTGGCGGCGTATCCAACGGCTGAAGGACGAGGGCGTGATCCGCAGCCAGGTCACGCTGCTGGACCGCAAGAAGATCGGCCTCAATACGCAGATTTTTGCCGAGGTCAAACTCAATGCCCACGGGCGCTCCAACTTCACCGAGTTCACCGAGGCGATCCGCGGTTTTCCGGAAGTGTTGGAGTGTTATGTGTTGATGGGGGCGGTGGATTTTCTGCTGCGCATTGTCACGTCGGACATCGAGGCTTACGAGCGGTTTTTCTTCGAGAAGTTGTCGATGGTGCCGGGGATTCAGGAGGTCAATTCGATCGTGGCGTTGTCGGAGATCAAGTCCACCACTAGCGTGCCAGTATTGGGCTGACAGGGCTGGCCTCATCGGGGGCAAGCCCCCTCCCACATTGGAGTGGGAAGTGGCTTACTCCCGATGGCGATATTACAGACGCAGCAGGGTCTTCCAGGCACGGTTCTGATACACCGCGATCGCCTGATGCATGCGCGCATCCAGCGATTCATCGGTGATCGGCTGGTTGGCCAGTTGCGCCAGCTTGTTCAGCTCACCGTACAGGCGGTCGAGTTCCGCAATGTCCACCACCTGGCGTGCGTGGTGCAGCCAGGCCTGGATGCGCTCGATGCGCGGCAGTTGCTCGGCGAGGTCTTCCGGTTGCTGCTGATAGCGCGGCAGTTGCAGGGCGACGGCGTCTTCGGCCAGCAGGCGTGGCAACCAGTTGGTGATTTGCGCGGCGCCCTGACGGTTACCGCGCACGTTGCGGTCGGCGGTCCAGGTGCGGTTCAGCAGCCAGCGGGAGGTGTTCAGCGAGAACAGGCCCCAGCGCACGTCGGTCAATTCTTCGGCGAATTGCTCCGGCGCGGCTTTGCGAATGTCTTCATCGTCGTCACCGGCCTGGACCAGTGGGCGCCAGTCTTCCAGCAGGGCATCGAGTGCGCTGCGCAGTTCGCTGGTGGATTGACGCGGCGCGGCCTGACCGAGGCTGCCGAGCAGGGCGCGCAGCTCGCCGAGGTTGTCGACCCAGTCCTGCAACAGGCGCCAGTGGCCATTGAAACGGTATTGCTCGGCCAGGCGCTGGCTGCTGCCCAGCAGGTGCCACATGATCGCGGCGAAGGCGTCGTCCAACGGCATTTCGGCGTGCAGTTGCGGCGCCGGCAGGCTCAGGGAGTAGCTGCTGGCGTCATACAGGCGGTAGCCGCGTTCGGCCTTGCTGATGTCGCATGGCATCAGTGCCAGGGTGGCGGCCAGTTCGGCGGCCAGTTCCAGCAGGGCGGCCGGTTCGCCTTCGCGCAGTTCCAGTTCCAGCTCGCAGATTTCTTCTTTCTGCTTGCCGGCCACTACATGGCCCAGGTCCAGTGCGGCTTCGATCACCACTTTGGCTTTGCCCCGGCCCCAGGCGATTTCGGCGCGTTCGCGCACGAAGTCGGTGGTGAAGATCGGCTTGAGGGTCTTTTTGTCCAGCTCGGCGAGTTCCTCGGGCCAGCATTCGCCGTCGAGTTTCTTCACGTCGAGCTTGGCTTTGGGCAATTCCCAGTTGTATTCGTTACGTTCCGACAAGCCGGCGACGCTTTGGCCGCGGGTCTTGAGGGTCTGGATAATGTCGTCACCGTCCTTGCGCAAACGCAGGGCGACTTTGGCCTTGGCCAGGTCGCGCTCGGGGGTGTCGAAGTACTGGTTCATCAACTCACGGCGTTCCCAGCCACTTTTGTTGCGTTTTTTCAGTAGCGGGTGCTCACGCAGCGCGGCGAGTGTTTCGCGGCTGACGCGGAGCTTGATTTCGGTTTCTTTCTGCATGGCCGGAAAATCCAGGATCGGGAGCGCAGCCGGGAAAAAGAGTGGCTGCCAAGGTCGTGCAGTGTACAGGACTGAGCCCGGCAACGCGCCGCAACGGTTTATTGTGTCGTGCAGATGCCTCTATAGTGAGGTTCATCCGGGAAGTAGGGAGACCGCGCATGCCGTTACCGTCCATGAAAGAGCAATTCGCCGCCTTGATTGCCACACCGTCGGTCAGTTGCACCCAAGCGTCTCTCGACCAGAGCAACCGCCCGGTGATCGACCTGCTCGCCGGCTGGCTGGGCGATCTGGGCTTCGCCATCGACATCCAGCCCGTCAGCCCCGGCAAGTTCAACCTGCTCGCCAGTTTCGGCACGGGCCCCGGCGGCCTGGTGTTGGCCGGTCATAGCGATACCGTGCCGTATGACGCCGCGCTGTGGAAGACCGACCCGCTCAAGCTGACGGAAGTCGACGGTCGCTGGGTAGGATTGGGCAGCTGCGACATGAAGGGTTTTTTCGCGCTGGCCATCGAAGCGGTGTTGCCGTTGCTCGACCAACCGTTCAAGCAGCCGTTGCTGATCCTTGCCACCTGCGATGAAGAAAGCTCGATGTCCGGCGCCCGTGCATTGGCGGCGGCCGGGCGTCCGCTGGGGCGTGCGGCGGTGATCGGCGAGCCGACGGGCCTCAAGCCGATCCGCCTGCACAAAGGTGTGATGATGGAGCGCATCGACATCCTCGGCCGCAGCGGTCATTCGTCGGACCCGCGCCTGGGCCACAGCGCGCTGGAAGCCATGCACGATGCCATCGGCGCACTGCGCGGCCTGCGCCTGGCCTGGCAGCGCGAGTACCACAACCCGCAGTTCAGCGTGCCGCAACCGACCCTGAATTTCGGTTGCATCCACGGCGGCGATAACCCCAACCGCATCTGCGGCCAGTGTTCCCTGGAGTTCGACCTGCGGCCCTTGCCCGGCATGGACCCGCAGGTGCTGCGCGCGGCGATCCGGCAGAAACTCGAACCAGTGGCCGAGCGCCATAAGGTGAAGATCGACTATGCGCCGCTGTTCGCCGAAGTGCCGCCGTTCGAGCAGGCCGAAGACGCAGAGCTGGTGCGGGTCGCCGAACGATTGACCGGGCATCGCGCCGAAGCAGTAGCGTTCGGCACCGAAGCGCCTTATCTTCAGCGCCTTGGTTGTGAAACCCTGGTGCTTGGCCCTGGCGATATTGCCTGCGCCCACCAGCCGGGCGAGTACCTCGAAATGTCACGCTTGACGCCTACAGTGCGTCTATTGCGGGAACTGATCGAACATTACTGCCTGACACCTGCATAAATTAATCCCTGCCCATGCGTACATAAGGAGAGCGAGCGTGTTGCCAAGCCTGTTCCGACGATAACCATCAGCCTGCTGTGCGTTTTCACGACTCATCCTTTTTCGGCTGCTTTTTATTACAGGCCCAGGTTCCATGCCCGACTACGTCAATTGGCTTCGTCACGCTTCGCCCTACATCAACGCCCACCGCGACTGCACCTTTGTGGTCATGCTGCCCGGCGACGGTGTGGATCATCCGAACTTCGGCAATATCGTCCACGACCTGGTGCTGCTCCACAGCCTGGGAGTGCGACTGGTGCTGGTCCACGGTTCGCGCCCACAGATTGAAGCGCGCCTTGAAGCGCGCGGGCTCAACCCGGTTTACCACAACGGCCTGCGCATCACCGATGCCGCCACGCTGGAGTGTGTGATCGATGCGGTCGGCCATCTGCGCATCGCCATTGAAGCGCGCCTGTCGATGGACATGGCCTCGTCGCCGATGCAGGGCTCGCGCTTGCGCGTGGCCAGCGGCAACCTGGTGACGGCACGCCCGATCGGCGTGCTCGAAGGCGTGGACTTCCACCACACCGGCGAAGTGCGTCGGGTTGACCGCAAAGGCATCAATCGCCTGCTGGACGAGCGCTCCATCGTGCTGCTGTCGCCCCTGGGGTATTCGCCCACCGGCGAGATCTTCAACCTGGCCTGCGAAGACGTCGCCACCCGCGCCGCCATCGACCTGGCTGCCGATAAGCTCCTGCTGTTCGGTGCCGATCCTGGCCTGATCGATGAAAATGGCCGCCTGGTGCGTGAACTGCGCCCGCAACAAGTGCCGGCGCACCTGCAACGCCTGGGCAGCAACTACCAGGCTGAATTGCTCGATGCGGCTGCCGAAGCTTGCCGGGGCGGGGTAGGCCGCAGCCATATCGTCAGCTATGTCGAAGACGGTGCGCTGCTCACCGAACTGTTCACCCGTGATGGCGGCGGTACGCTGGTGGCCCAGGAACAATTCGAGCTGGTGCGCGAGGCGGCGATCGAAGACGTCGGCGGCTTGCTCGACCTGATCAGCCCGCTGGAAGAGCAGGGCATCCTGGTACGCCGTTCGCGGGAAGTGCTGGAGCGCGAGATCGAGCAGTTCAGCGTGGTCGAACGCGAAGGCATGATCATCGCCTGCGCGGCGCTGTATCAGATCGCCGATTCGGACGCGGGGGAGCTGGCGTGCCTGGCGGTCAACCCGGAGTATCGCCACGGCAGGCGCGGCGATGAGCTACTGGAGCGCATCGAGGCTCGCGCCCGGGCGCAGGGGTTGAAGACCCTGTTCGTGCTCACCACGCGCACGGCGCACTGGTTCCGCGAGCGCGGCTTTGTGCCCAGCAGCGTGGATCGCCTGCCTTCGGCGCGGGCATCGCTGTACAACTATCAGCGTAACTCGAAGATTTTCGAGAAGGCCCTGTAACACCCCGCCCGCCCAGCCCC
>NZ_VJWO01000129.1:0-880 GCF_014889455.1 Pseudomonas sp. K8 | reverse complement strand
ACCCTCGCCTTTCCCACTGCGCCCGCGGCGGCGCTCCAACAGACACGCGATGGCGTCACCCTGACCTACCAGGACCAGAGCGGTTCAACGGTTGCTGCCGTGCGCGACCGCATCATCGCCACCTTCTTCGCCACCTATCCGCGCGAACGCAGCGACTACCATCCTGCCGCGCCGTCGAGCGTGCGCATCGTCATGGACCCGTCGTATGACGGGGTTGCCTACGTGGGCGAGAAGGAAAAGTCGGCCACCATCACCATCAACCCGCGCTGGCTGGAGAAGCACCCCAACGACACTGACCTGGTGACCCACGAGGCCATGCACATCGTGCAGGGCTACCCGGGCTACGCCAGCGAGCAGGCGCCTTCGTGGCTGGTGGAGGGCATCGCGGACTACGCGCGCGACCATTACGGCGTGGACAACGCGGCCGGCGGCTGGGCGCTGCCTTCGCAGGGCAAGCCGGAGCCCAAGGTGGACACCGGCTACCGTGTCACCGGTGCATTCCTGAAGTGGAGCGAGGCCGGGCATCCAGGCCTGGTGAAGGCGCTGGATGCGGCGCTGCGCAAGGGCAGCTACACGCCGGCGTTGTGGAAGGCGCACACCGGTGAGGATCTGGCGGCGCTTTGGGATGCGTATGTCGCGCAGCAGGGTAATGCCGCGCGCGGCGCTTAATCGCGTAGTACGAAACGCTCGATGGCCAGGGCCACGCCGTCTTCGGAATTGGGGGTGGTCTGGTGCAGTGCCGTCGCCTTGACGATGTCCACCGCGTTGCCCATCGCCACGCTGGTGCCGGCGTACTGCAGCATGGTCAGGTCGTTTTCCTGGTCGCCGATGGCCATCACCTGGGTGCGGTCGATGCCCAGGTGTTCGGCCAGCTTCTGCA
>NZ_VJWO01000128.1:0-880 GCF_014889455.1 Pseudomonas sp. K8 | reverse complement strand
GTAGCGGAGCGATCGTGACGACAGGCCTTAAAAATAGAACACTCACAGAAACAAAGAACAGGGGCAAGAATATAATTTTATTAATGATAAATACCGGCACTAGTACTGTAGCCAAACAGTACGCAACCAACAACATATAGGCCAATCTGTTGCCCATTGAATTTTTATCCATTTTTTCCACTTCGCACGACCCGCTTTTTAGCCGTAAGAACAAAAACCGCCATTTTAACCATCATTTTCATCTTCCTCCGAAAACTCAGCGTGCAGAACAATCTAAACGCTATTACCTTATCTCTCTTATAAATCGAAAAAAAATTAGACAAGGATATATCCACATTCGCAGGGGCAGTTTCAGCTGCAAAAAAAGTGGTATCCCCTGTCCATATCGTATACGTATCAAGTAAGTTTTCGCAAACCTCACCCCTTGAAACACAAGCTAAATATCGCTTTTTAACGTTCTCAATACCATTGACGGTAATGATTGCTTCGAGAGTAGACTCAGAGTGCCTGTAATTACTAATAGAGACCATTACTTCATCAACAGTGTTTCGCTTCAATCTATCAGCAGGTGAATAGCCTTGGATAGGCGATACTAAGCCCACGCAACGACGTGCACTGAGATATTGTTCAGCAAACGCAGTACCCCCAGGAATAGGATGACTGTCGACATAAAAGTCAGCGCTTGCCACTATTTTACTGTACTCCTCAAACTCTAAATGAGATTGAACCCGAAAACGACTACGGTACTTAAATTTTAATCCCCAAAACCAAAATGATGTTTTTATATTACTTCCGATAACGAGAAATATTGATGATGAATAAACATCTAGGACCCGAGAAATTAATTTTAATATATTTACTCCTTTCAGTGGTTTGTACT
>NZ_VJWO01000127.1:0-898 GCF_014889455.1 Pseudomonas sp. K8 | reverse complement strand
GCCTTCGATACACATAAATATACATAACAAAACCATAAAGCGCATAATTAGCTGCATAAGCCCAGGTTACAGCTTTAATACCCCACATACCTGTAAACACAACCGACAAAAGATAGAAAGACAAACAGAATAGTATTTCAGTAAAAATAAAAAGCTTCACCATCGCTTTGCTAAGCATGACATATGCCATAATCCAGCTACATATCTTTAGGCTATCACCTATCACTTGGCCTAAGAAGAGCTCGCGAACAGGGTAAAATTCTGAGGTAAACAGAACTGAGACGATAACATCTCTGAGCAGGTACATAAATAACCCTGCCACAATGGCAACGGGAAGTATCAATCGATATCCGCTCAGAACCTCTTTACGGATTTCATCTCCAGTTTTTAGTTCCGCCAAACGAGGAAGATAATAAACACTCAATGTTGTAGTAACTAGTAGTAAATAGGCTGCACTTAATCTCCACATTGCCTCCCAATATCCCGCCACCTCCCAGCCTAATGTATTACCCAGGTGATTCCTAACCAGAACTTGCCCCAGGGGCACGCAAACCGCTGAAACTACAGCCATTAAAAAGTAACCGCACAAGTTACTAAGAACCCCCCTATCGGGGTAACCGAATAGGGAGCCAAAATTAAACCAAGCGGTCCTTAGGCATAAGGAAACAGTAATTATAAAACTGACTGACTGATAAATTACCAGCGCAATAAGCGCACCCAACAAGCCATATTTTGTTGCAAGAAAATAAGTCACAGCTAGCGACAGGAAACTGCCAAATATATTAGCCGTCACGTACAGCAGTATTTCTTTTCTTCCATTTAAAATAGCCAACAGCAACGTATTTAAAGAAAAAAATAATACTCCGCCAGCAAACCAGAGGAATACACTACCAAGACT
>NZ_VJWO01000126.1:0-912 GCF_014889455.1 Pseudomonas sp. K8 | reverse complement strand
CATGGCTTAATCAGACGCTGACTCAACTGTCGAAAAAGTCGGCATTGGGCGGTGCAATCCTCTATGCCCTCAACCGGTGGCAGGCCCTAACGCGCTACTGCAATGACGGCCGAATCGAAATCGACAACAACGCCGCCGAACGGGCGCTACGCGCCGTCGCGCTGGGCCGCAAAAACTACCTGTTTGCCGGTTCCGATGCCGGCGGAGAACGAGCCGCTGCGATTTACAGCCTGGTGGGTACTGCCAAGCTAAACGGGTTAAACCCACAGGCCTATCTGGCCTACGTACTTGAGCACATTGCCGAACACCCGATCAATCGGGTGAGCGAGTTGCTGCCTTGGAACATTTCTTTGAATCACACTGAACACTGCGAGGCCGCCTGATCCATGGTTAAAACTGTCCGTTTACCCAAACCCGCCCCCGACCTGTTACTGCTGCACATCGAGCTGAAGTGGATCACTCCGAAGATTTGGCGTCGGTTCGCGGTGCCTGAAAACATCACCTTGGGCAAGCTGCACCATGTCATCCAGGTCGTGATGGGCTGGAGTGATAGCCATCTGCATGAGTTTGAAATTGCTGGTGAGAATTACGGCATGCCCGACCCTGATGGTTGGGGGCCGACGGTGAACCCGGAAGCCCGTAAAACGCTGATCAAGGCGCTGAACGGAAAGCGGACATTCAATTATCTCTACGACTTTGGTGACAGCTGGCATCACAGTATCAAGGTCGAAAAAACGCTACCCGCTGTTGCCTGTCCTCAGGTGCCGTACTGCATCGACGGCGCCAATGCTTGCCCACCGGAAGACGTGGGTGGCGGGCCTGGTTACGAGGAGTTTCTGGAGGCGATGGGCAACCCCGATCATCCAGAGCATGACGCCATGGTTGAATGGCATGGCGATGTTTTTGATCCGG
>NZ_VJWO01000125.1:0-919 GCF_014889455.1 Pseudomonas sp. K8 | reverse complement strand
CCTGCGATCCACGGCCGGCTGCCGGGATCGGCGGCCAGGCGCGCGCGGTCGGCAACGGCGATCTGCAGCGACAGCAACACGACCAGGCCGGCTACCAGCCCCCACTGCCAACGCGGGGTGGGCGGCGCGCGTTCGGGTGCCCGCATGAAACTGGGCGCGGGCGTGGCAGCAACGTTGGGCTCGATGGCCTCGACCGCCGCGACCGGAGCGGGGTCGATGTCCGCTTCGGTCTGCTCGATGTCCTCCACGTACGCCTCGGCAACACCGGGATTGTCCTCGTTGTTGTCCACCTCGCTGTCCGGGGCGACCTCGTCGACCGCCTCGGGCGTGGGCTCGGTGGACGCACGCAGGAACGTGGCCAGGGGACGTCGCGGTGGCGGGGTCGGTTCGGTCATCGCGTCATTCAAGCACGGCGCACGCCGGTGATGCGCATCCAGTCGTCGTCGCGTGCGACTTCAAGCTGTTCGAACCAGGCCGCGTAACGCACCAGCAGTTCGTCTTCCTGGCCGTGCAGGATGCCCGACAGCGCAATGCGGCCGCCCGGCGCCACGCGCGTGGCCAGTACATCGGCCAGCGCATCCAGCGCCGAGGCCAGGATGTTGGCCACCACCACCGGGTAGGTGGCCTGCGGTTCGTCGGCCGGCAGGTACACCTGCATGCGGTCCTGCCGCGCATTGCGCTCGGCGTTGTCGCCCGTGGCGAGTACCGCCTGCGGGTCGTTGTCCACGCCCACGGCCTTGGCCGCGCCAAGCTTGAGCGCGGCCAGCGCCAGGATGCCCGAGCCACAGCCGAAATCCAGCACGGTCTGCCCGGCCAGCGCGCCTTCGGTGGCCAGCCCATCCAGCCAGCGCAGGCACAGCGCGGTGGTCGGGTGGGTACCCGAACCAAACGCCAAGCCCGGGTCCAGCCGCACCACGGC
>NZ_VJWO01000124.1:0-944 GCF_014889455.1 Pseudomonas sp. K8 | reverse complement strand
GTGCTGGTCGACGTGGACGAGATCGTATGGATCAAGGCCGCCCGCAACATCGCCGAGATCCACCTGGCCGGCCGCATGCACGAACACCGCGGCACCATGGCCGCCCTCGCCGCCCGGCTCGACCCGCGCCACTTCGCCCGCGTGCACCGCTCGGCCATCGTCAACATCCGGCGGGTCAAGGCGATCCACCCTTGGTTCAACGGCCACCACGTGGTCACCCTGGACACCGGCCAGCAGCTGCGCATGAGCCGCTACCAGAACGAGGCGTTCCTCAAGCTCGTGTCCACCCGGGACCCACCGTAGAGCCAGGCCCTGCCTGGCTGCACCAACGATCAGAACGTATACCGAACGCGCCCATAGTAGTAGGCACCATTGCTACCCATCGGCGACAACACGTCATACGGCAGGTTGCCGTAGTAGTAGATGTCCTCGTTGGACAGGTCCGAGTAATTGTCGGTCAGGTTCTGCCCACCCAGCGCCACGCTCCACTGCGGCGTGATCCTGTACTCCACCTCGGCATCCAGCTGCCACTCGGCGCCATACGTCTGCCGCGGCACGAACCCATCGCCGAAGTTGAACACCCGGGTCACGCTGCCATAACGGCTCAGGCGGCTCCTCAGTGTCCACCGATCATTGGCCCAGGTCGCCGCCAGCTGCGCACGCGTGCGCGGGGTGGCATCGGTCAGCGTGTTGCTTTCTTCCACGCCGAACAGCACGTAATCCGGATCCAGCGCCAACAGGCTCGCCGGCGTGGCCAGCACGTTCTTCAGCGTGGTCTTGTTGTAGGCATACGTACCGGTCAGCACCAGCTGGCCATCGCCGAGCCCCTGCCGCCAGTTGGTCACCAGCTCGGCACCACGGGTGCGGGTATCGGCGGCGTTGACGAAGAAGTTGGCGCTCTGCCGCCCGGCGACGCCGAACTGATGCTGCACGTAATCGGTGAG
>NZ_VJWO01000123.1:0-946 GCF_014889455.1 Pseudomonas sp. K8 | reverse complement strand
GGGCGGCAAGTACACCCAGATCGCCAGCAACGTGGTGGCCGCGCAGGATGTGAACATCACTGCGGCGGAGATCGAACTACTCACTGCCAACGAGACCGGCTACAACTCGCAGAGCGACAAGGACCTGAAGATCGGCGTGTTCGCGCGGATCAAGTCGCCCTTCATTGACCTGATCAACAACGTGGATTCGGCGCGTCAGTCCGATGGGCGGCTGCAGGCGATGCAGGGCATGGCGGCCGGTGCCAATGCGTACCAAGCCGGTAGTGCCATTGTCAGCGCCACCAAGGGTGGCGGCAACGACAACCTGACCAGCACCAGCGGCGACATCCACGTGGTGCAGGGCAACCTCAACGCCGGCAACACGCTGGCGCTGGATTCGGCCGGCGACATCCTGCTGGAAGCAGGCAAGGCGCACCTTCAGGACAAGAGCAAGAGCAACAACGCGGGCGCCGAAGTGGGCGTGGGCGTATCAGTCGGCGCGCAGACCGGCGTGTACGTGTATGCCGAAGCCAGTGTGGGCAGCAGCAAGTCCAACTCCGACAGCAGCACCTGGCAGAACACCACCCTCACCGGCCAGAACATCTCGCTGAAGGCAGAAGGTGACACCACCCTGCGCGGTGCAACCGCAACGGCCGACCGCATCTACGTCAAGACCGGCGGCACGCTCACCATCGAATCGCTGCAGGACATTGCCGAGAGCATGTCCAAGGACAGCCAGGTGGGTGGCCGCGTGCAGGTCTCGCTCGGCACCGCGTGGGATGCCAGCGGCTATGCCAGTGCGGGCAAAGCCAACGGCAGCTACAAGGGCGTTGGCCAGCAGTCCGGGCTGTTCGCGGGCGATGGCGGTTACCACGTCGACGCCGGACACGTGAACCTGGTGGGCGGCGCCATTGCCAGCACCAATGCCGCCAACAGCGAGCTGACCGCCCAGAGCTTGACCTTCACC
>NZ_VJWO01000122.1:0-1026 GCF_014889455.1 Pseudomonas sp. K8 | reverse complement strand
GGCCAGCAGCGCGCGCGCGGCGCGCTGGATGCGCAGCTCGCGCTTGAGCGGCCGGCCCAGCACCTGCCGGCACCGCCGGTGGAACTGCGCCGAGGACAGGCCATAGCGCTGGGCCAGTGCGGCCACGGTGTTGTCGCCGCCTTCGTCCAGCAGGAAACGCATCAGGCCGTAGCTTTCGCTGCGCGCCAGGTGCCGCAGCAGCTGGGCGGCTTGGCTGTCCTCGGGCTGCCCGGCACCGCGCGCCAGCTGGTCGATCAGCCACGCGGCCGCCACATCCGGATCTTCCAGCGCGGCCGGTACCACCCAGCACAGCGGCTGCGGCTCACCGGCCGGGCGCAGCCCGTTGCTGGCGTGGTCGAAATGGGCCAGCGCCCGCCCCATGGCACTGCCGGCCAGCGTGAGGGTGTCCAGCCCGGTGTTGCGCGGCAGCGGCACGCCGGCCAGCAGCAGGCGGTCACCGGGAGCGAGCGGGATGGCCTGCCCACCGACGGTGAGGTCGATAGGGCCCTGCCCTGCATTGACGATGACGTGCATCCGACCACTCCCGTTCAGGCATTTGCCGAGGCGGCACGCGATCTGCGGCCCTGCTCGATGAGGGCTGCATGTTGGAGACGGCAGGGGGGCAACGCTCTACAAGAAGTTAGAAAGCCAGCGCGAGTTGCGGTATTTGTATCGCCCCCACCCAGACGGTTGCGCGGATGCGCCACCAGGAATCGATCCCATGACACCCCTGCTTGGCATCCACCATGTCGCCCTGATCTGTGCCGATTACGACCGTTCGCGCGACTTCTACGTCCGCGTGCTCGGCTTGACGGTCAAGGCCGAGCACCACCGCGCCGCGCGCGATTCGTGGAAGCTCGACCTGGCCCTGCCCGACGGCGGCCAACTGGAGCTGTTCTCGTTCCCTTCGCCGCCGCCCCGGCCCAGCCGCCCGGAAGCGCAGGGCCTGCGCCACCTGGCGTTCCGGGTAGCCACCCTGGAGCCGATGATCGAACGCCTGGCGGCCGAAGGCGTGCCCTGCGAGCC
>NZ_VJWO01000121.1:0-1037 GCF_014889455.1 Pseudomonas sp. K8 | reverse complement strand
CTGTACAACGGCGCGCCCGCGGCCGCTGCGCAGGTCACCCTGAGCCTGACCGGCACGGCACCGCCGGGCTACACCATCACCAGCGCCGGGGTGATCAACGTCCCGGCCGGTGCCGCCGCCGGTGCGGTGAGCATCACCTACGAGCTGTGCGAAGCCGGCACCACCAGCAACTGCGACACCGCTGCGGTCGCGCTGCTGATCGCCCCCGCTGCCGCCGACGACACCTACACCACGTCGGCTGGCCAGCCGCTGGTGGGCGATGTCAGCATCAACGACAACGCGCCGGCCGGCGCCACCTACAGCGTGCTCACGCCGCCGGCCGCGGGCACCTTCACCCTGCAGGCAAACGGCAGCTTCAGCTACACGCCCGCCGGCGCTGGGCCGCAGACCCTGCAGTACCAGGGCCGCCTGCCTGCACCGGATGCCGGCCCCCGCGCCACCGCACCGGCGCGCCTCACCCTCCTCCCCAACACGCCACCGGTCACCGGCACCCAGCCGGGCAGCTTCACCCTGGCCGCCAACGACAACGTGCCGGCCGGTGCGACCTTCACCGTCCCCGTTGCCCCGACCAAGGGCACCGCCGTGCTGGCGGCGGACGGCACCCTGCAGTACACCGCCACGGCGGGCCAGAGCGGGGCCGACACGCTCACCTACCAGGTGTGCCTGCCCGCGCCGGATGGCACCACCTGCGATACCGCGCAGGTGGCGATCAACATCGCCGCCGCCGCGCTGGTGGCAGTGAACGAAGATTACAGCGCCGGCCCGATTCCGCCCAGTGGCGGCAGCACGCCCAGCGTGCTGCTCAATGACACGTTCAACGGCGCGGCCATCGTGCCCGGCAACACCCCGGTTACTGCATCGATGACCACCCTGGTATCGGGCTACAGCATGGCCGCCAACGGCGTGGTCACGGTTGCGCCGGGCACCACGCCCGCCGCCACCACGCTCACCTACCAGGTGTGCGAGAACGCACAGCCGGCCAACTGCGCGCAGGCCACGGCGCTGGTCGCGGTGCGTCCCAACGCGGCCGATGACAC
>NZ_VJWO01000120.1:0-1045 GCF_014889455.1 Pseudomonas sp. K8 | reverse complement strand
GCGCAGATGATGCAGTTTTTCGGCAATGTGCCGAGCTGTGTCGTGGTGATGGAGGCCTGTGCAGGGTCGCATTTTGTCGCTCGCCAACTGATGGCGATGGGACACACGGCCAAGCTGATTTCCCCGCAGTTCGTTAAGCCCTTCGTCAAGGGCAACAAAAATGACTTCGTCGACGCTGAGGCGATCTGTGAAGCCGCTTCCCGCCCATCCATGCGCTTCGTTACGCCTAAAACCGAATCCCAGCAAACCCTGTCTGTGCTGCATCGGATGCGCGAATCGTTGGTGCATGACCGCACCAAAACGGCTAATCAGATGCACGGTTTTCTGTTGGAGTTTGGAATCAGCCTGCCCAAGGGATTGGCCATCATGAAGCGTTTGGCGAGCGTTTTGGCCGAGCACGAATTACCCGTTCGTCTGACGGTCTTATTGCAGCGCCTGCACGATCACTTCGTCTATCTGGATGAGCAAATCAAAGCGCTGGATAAAGAACTGGCGGGCCAACTGGCCAACGATGATCTGGGCAGTCGTTTGCTGAGCATGCCGTGTGTCGGCCCGATCACCGCCAGCCTGCTGGCTGTGGAGATGGGCGATGGTAAACAGTACCGATGCGGTCGCGACTTTGCCGCCTCCGTTGGCTTAGTGCCCAGGCAGTACAGCACGGGCGGCAAGGCCAATCTGCTGGGGATCAGCAAGCGGGGTGACAAGCATCTGCGACAACTGTTGGTGCAGTGTTCCAGGGTCTATATGCAGAGGCTGGATCACCAGAAAGGCGCTCTGGCTGACTGGGTTAAAACCTTGCTCAGTCGACGACATTCAAATGTCGTGGCCTGTGCCCTGGCTAACAAACTGGCGCGTATCGCTTGGGCGATAGCCGCTCGCCATACGCAATATGAAGCAGGGCCAGACGCTTTGAACGCCTGACCCTGCAGTTGTTGCAGTACCACGATTCACCCTTCAGGTTTTGCGATAGCTGAACAACAGATGATGTGAACGGCACACCGGCCTGGCGAAGATCCTGACATAAAAATCGGCTTCAGAAGCCGAC